>NZ_JBQHXU010000010.1:0-218675 GCF_052063305.1 Gracilibacillus sp. HCP3S3_G5_2
CAACCATGAACGATCAAAGAAAAAATTAGCTGGATTGAGTCCAGTTGAATACCGAACTCAATCCAGCCAATCAGCTTCATAATAAAACTCTAACTTTTAGGGGTAACCACCGTTACAGGCAGTTATTTTTGTTTTAATTGATGCCATATTTCATCAAGCTTCTTCTCATTGTCAGCATGAAAGCGTTTGTTTCCATAACGAACTTCATCATACCATTTTTCCAATTGCACTAGTTGTTGATTTCTTTCCGTTTGTGCCAATACTTCATGTGCAGTTAATGATTGCCGCCATTTTTCTTGTTTTTTAACCTCCTGGGCAATTCGGCGATAAAGGAATCTTACTTTTTCTTCGGTTGTTAACCGTTCAAATCTGGGCTTTTTCCTCGTAATGTTACGAATAACTTCGCTTATCTTTTCTTGATTATCTTTCCGCCATTTTTTCCAGTTAAATAGACTTTCCTTTTCATCATGAAATTCTGTTGATGTTTGGTCCAGGTTACGTTTTCCAAACACTTGTTGAATCATTCTCCAAAAAGAAATGAATGCTTGTTTAATCAGTTGGCGGAATTTCTTAAACAATAGCGCTATAAACAAAATAATCACTATTACGACAAGAATTATTCCGAAAATATAAGTCACCGTTTCTATCAATTCTCCAAACCAGGATGTCTCCGGCTCTTCAGCCGGAGGGAACGCCTGCATTTGGTTGGGTGGTGATGGTTCTTCAACTAGTTGATTATCACGTTCAAATAGAGAAAAAAACCACAAAACAGATTGAATTACGGAACGCACTCCATGGTAGAGGACTGATTGTACCACTTGAAAATTCGTTATCGCAAACACAAAAGCCAAGATGAAGACTAGGTAAATATGATTCAATCTGGTAATCTCCGGACCGATTCTTTTCTTGTTATCTTTTGCTAGTGATTCTTTATGCAAATGCTCACGGTTGGTAGTAAATAGCATAACAATAATAAACAAAAAGCCTAAATAGCTGACCCAATTTTGGTAGCCTGATAATGACTCAAAGTTGATAAATATAAGATAGAAAATGAAATAGATAGGCATACTTACAGCCCAGAAAATCCGACTCGGTAAAATATCCTGCCATTCATTTTCGGCATGTTGAATGCCACGATAGGAAACCACCAGACTAAAAAGTAATCCGGGAATAAGTGCCCAAATAGTTGGTGCTATCGTCCAGCTAACCATGATGGCGATAACTGCTGAACTAATCAGTACTTTCCAGCGATGATCTAGCCAGCAACGGATAAAATAAGAAATTGTAAATACAACAAGTAACGATAAAAACCAAACATACAGGTCAGGTTCCCCAAAAAACAGCACACCGACCAGTAAAAAGACTGGGAAAAATCCAATGAACTCGATCACACCATGCCTGATTGAAAGGAGATGCACTTTAAAATTAGCTGACATGGACTTCTGCCTCCTCTTTCTGCTGGCCCCCAATCACAACGACCTCAACAGCATTACCGAGACTTTCCAAATGAGCAATCTGTTTTTCCATTTTTTTTGTTATTTGGATAGAAAAGATAATAATATCTGTCTTTGTTAATCCCTGGTTAATGTCCTCCTGCAAAAAGGCTCGAAAATTGCGGCTACGATCCATTTTCACTTTTGCGATCGCATCAAAAATATAGCCAATTTGCTGACCACTGTTAGATGGTTCAATACGAATAGATGGTTTAATCCTATCAGTTGAATTGGTAAATGGCTCGACATAGTAGCCATTGCAGCCAAAACCAGTAGAGATTCCCTGTTCAATTGCATAATTTGCTAATGAAGCTGCATAGGATAATCCCATTTCCACAAGATCTGGCTCTTCGATCGGCATTCGAATATCTTCATTTGTGTCAAAATTTACATAAATCATCAAATGATGATCCGCAGTGTAATCCTTTTTGTTAATTTGCAATGACTGCGTTCTTGCTGTTGCTTTCCAGTTGACCGACTGAAGTGGGTCTCCTTGCTGATACTCTCTAATTCCCGCTTGTAAAAAAGGATCCTCGACAATCCACCTTTTGACAATTATATCACCTAGCCAACTATGTGATGGTAAAGGAATATCATCTAAAGGTACTAGCTTTGGATAAACAGTAACTGCTGTACTCGCCTCAAATGAATCAAACACTTCACCAAAACCGATACTATCTCCAGTTGTAACCGAAACAGTATTAAGCGGATAGTAGCCACGTTTAGTGCCAATCAATTGATGTCGCCGTGTAATTTTTTGATATGGAAGTAAACTGAATAATGTGCGGTGAAACATTTCTCCTTCTTGCTGTTTATTATTCTTTTCCGATTGAGTAATCAGGTAAGGACTCATTTTGGATTCTAAACGGATCCAAGGAATAGGTAACAACTTTTTATTGGCAATTTCGTCGACCATCTCAATTGTTTCTCCTTCAAATACAGCATCCTGTTTAAAGGCACGCTTATAGGCAATTCCCTTCAGACCAAATTTACTAATCAGCATTCCCTGTAAACATATAATAATTAATAATACAACAATGACCCAGGCAATATTCATTCTCGAATCAGTTCCTTCTCTGATTCCGTTGGTACAGGAACTTGACGTAAAATATCCGCTAAAACAGTGTCTGTTTCTCCTTGCTTTACCCCGATTTTCTGATTAAGAACAATTCGGTGACCTAATACAGGCTTAACCATTTTCTTAATATCGTCAGGAATCACGTATGTTCTCCCTTGTAGTAATGCATACACCTGAACTGCTTTTAATAATGCTTGACTTCCACGCGGACTGACGCCAAGTGCTAGACTGTCATGCTCACGTGTTTGTTCGACTACATCGATCAGATAACCAAGCACATCCTCACTGATGTCCACTTGACTGTAAATTTGCTGCATTTCCACAATATCTTCTACAGTAATAATCGACTGCAAAGCTTCTAACGGGTTCTCCGACTTGAATCGTTGCAGAATTTCCAGCCCCTCTTTGCGACTCGGATACCCCATATTTATTTTTAATAAAAAACGGTCTAACTGTGCTTCAGGTAGTGGAAAGGTTCCTTGACTTTCGATAGGATTCTGGGTGGCTATAACTAAGAAAGGCTTTGCTAGCATATGCGTATTACCATCAATCGTTACCTGTCTTTCCTCCATACTTTCCAGCAGGCTCGATTGCGTTCGAGGTGTCGCTCGATTAATTTCATCTGCTAACAATATATTGGTGAAAATTGGACCAGGACGGAATTCGAATTCTCCTTTTTGCTGGCTGTAAAAATGAATACCAGTTATATCTGACGGTAATAAATCTGGTGTGAACTGAATTCGTTTAAAATCCCCTGCCAATGACTTTGCTAATGCCTTTGCCAATAATGTTTTCCCTGTTCCTGGTACGTCCTCCAATAAAACATGGCCGGATGATATCATTGCCACCAATAGAAAGTCAATTGTCTCTTCCTGCCCTACCACCACTTGTTTAACATTCGCTTTTATTTTGCTTGTTACCTGTTGAATATTCGTTAATTCCATCAATAAAATCCCCTTTGCAAAATGTGTGCGCTTACAATATCCTATGCTACATTTATAACACGTCTGCTACTATTAGGCAAAAAATTACCTCTCTTATTTTCAGAAAAGTCAAACATTTAAAATGTGAAGATTTTTTTACAGTTTTATATAGTTTTATTGCACTAATTTTGGTAGTCTAAAGATAGATAAGATTGGGAAAAGTCTTTAATGAACATTGATTATATGCAGACAGGGGTTTTGAAAAGATGAAAAGGGTTGTTTTAATCGGTGGAGGCTATGGGGGAATGAACGCCTTACACCAATTAATCGATAATGGTATACCTAGTGATGTACAAATTACAGTGATTGATCGCAATCCATATCACTCACTAAAAACAGAATTTTATGCCATTACAGCAGGTACGAAATCAGATAAGGAAGTACGAATCGACTTTCCGGTTCATGAACAAATCTCATACATATTTGGTGAAATTGTTGAAATTGATACTGAAAACGAACACATTCGCTTGAAGGATAATGAAGTAGCTGTCGAGTATGACTATCTGTTAATCGGATTAGGCTGTGAGGATAACTATCATGGCATTCAAGGTGCCATGGAATATACTGAAAGTGTACAGACAATCGCGAAAGCGCGTCAAGCAAGCATCCGAGTCAATAACTTACCTGCTTACAGTCAAGTATCGGTTGTAGGCGCTGGACTAAGCGGTATTGAGGTAGCTTCTGAAATTAGGGAAAGCCGACCAGATTTGAATATCCGTTTATTAGATCGAGGTTCTTCTGTTTTGTCAGCATTTGATGAAAAAATACAATCATATGTAGAAGATTGGTTTCGAAAAAATGAAGTAGATATCTTACATCACAGTAATGTTGAATTAGTTGCAGAAGGCATCTTCTACAATAACGGGGAAGGTATTGAGAGTGATGTAATCATTTGGACTGCTGGAGTGCGCCCAAATTATTTAGTACGTAGTCTCCCTTTTGAAAAGGATCGACATGAAAAGATTATTGTCAATGAATTTTATCAAGTTCCTACTAATCCTAATGTCTATATTGTTGGTGACTGTGCTTCATCTGAGCATTCACCAAGTGCCCAGCTAGCTGGGATTCAAGGTGAACAAATCGGGGATATACTAGCTTATGTTTTAAATGGATTAGAACCTCCTAAACCGAGAGAGATTAAACTGAAAGGACAACTTGGTTCATTAGGTAAATCAGACGGATTCGGAAATATGTACCGTCAGCCTGTAACAGGACTTTTACCACGTCTCGCAAAGTCGGGGGTACTTTGGTTGAATAAACGACATTAATAGTAAGGTACAACAGCAGGCATGGTATTCACGATATGCCTGCTTTATTCTATTCTTTTGTTCTTTAACAAGAACATAATAAGTGAAATATCTAGTAATTCATTGAAATATTTCGAAATTAACAGTAAATTACCTTTTTAATGATCAAAAACGCTTATTTACCCTGTTTTTCGAACTTTATAATCCGAAGTTTTAGATATACAATACGTTTTGAAGTTCTTTATAAAGAACAAAGTATAAAGGAGGAATTATTCATGTCTTTAAAAAAGAAGTTAGGTCTGGGCGTTGCGTCAGCGGTATTAGGGATTGCATTAGTAGGAGGAGGTACATACGCATATTTCAGTGATACAGAGGTTACTGAAAATACATTTACTGCTGGTACTTTGGATTTATCTGTTGATCCCACTACTATTATCGATGTAGATAATATTAAACCTGGCGATTGGATGAACCGTTCTTTTGAACTGATTAATGAGGGGTCATTGGATATCTCCAAGGTACTTCTCAAAACGGACTATACAGTAATCGATGCTAATGATGATAATACAGAAGATTTTGGTGACCACATTCGTGTTAATTTCTTCTGGAACGCAGATAAAACGACATTAGGACCTTTATCTCCTGATCAGATCGTTTTTAATACCACACTATCTGAACTAAAAGATATGTCTCCTGATACAGTAGCAAATAGAGTCTTTATCCCTTGGTTAGAGGAAAGAGGCGGATTAAGATCTGGTGATAGCGACACACTTTATGTACAGTTCGAGTTTGTAGATAATGGCGAAGATCAAAATCAATTCCAAGGTGACTCATTAGAATTAACCTGGTCATTTGAAGCTCAGCAAACAGCTGGAGAATCAAGGTAAGGAAATCATCGGGAGAGAGCTCTTCTCTCCCCTCATTTTTATCGATATTTTACTAAAGTATCGATAAAAATGAGTCTTACTATTTTCGAAATTAGGAGGAAAGCTCATGAAGTATCGCAAAATGATGTGGAAAGTCAACAAACAGCAACGCTTACAATTACTCTTAGTTATGCTCCTTTTATGTGTCGTAACCTCCTTGTTTTCCTTTCTTACAACATATACGGAAGCAAAGTTTCTATATCATAACGAAGATGCCTTTCATATTCAAATAGGGACATGGTGGGATGGTAGTGATTTATCTATTTCTGATGCGCAACAAGATATGCATGCATGTCCAACCTATCACCTAACTTTCACGGTTGAAAATAGTGGTTTTGCAATGCTAGACAGTACTAGTTATCAATTGTTTTATTCACCAGCTAGTACTCCTTCAGATGATGGTGCTGTTATAAAAGAAGCAGTCCTTTCCGCTCTCCCAGAACAAAGTCAGCACGAAATATTCTTTACAGTAGCAGAAGAAGGTAATTATCAACTAAAAGTAGACCAACGTCCCATGTATCAGGATGATGAATTAAATGAAGCTGCTACATGGAGTTCTGTTGTAGAAATAATGTGTGAAGAGGAAGAAGAAGGTGAAGTTGAAGATCAGGATAAGTCCGAAAATCAGTTGGAGAAGCCTCTCCCTAAAGAACCGCAACAGGAACAAGCACAGCCTGAAAAAGAAGCTGACCCAACAATAACGAACACTAACCATGAATCGCTTGCTGAAACAGAAGAAGAACGAGAAAAGGAAACATCCAATTCAATAAATACGAATGAGGATGAACGAGCAAAAGAAGATCAAGTAGAAGACACAGAGAATAAGAAAAATATCCAAGGAGAAGGTGATGAAAGTGATGTCAAGAGTCCAGACCAACAAAAAGAAGCCGATCAAACAAATAAGGAAGATTCTAAGTAATACAATCACTGCATTGCTATTTCTTTTACTAATAACAGTATCTTGCTTAGTGATTATTACTCGAGTTAACGGTGGTGAACCAGAGTTATTTGGGTATCAGTTAAAGGTCGTTTTATCAGGCTCAATGGAACCTACGTTCAAAACCGGCTCCATTATTGCAGTAGAAGAATTCACCGGTGATCGCCCTTTAGAAAAAGGGGAAGTTATTACGTTTATCGATGAATCAGAAAGCCTTATCACACACCGTATTGTTGATATCGTACAAAGTGGTGAACACATACTTTATGAAACAAAAGGTGATAACAACAATGCTCCTGACAACCTATTAGTCCAAAGCGAGAATGTTATAGCTATCTATAGCGGATTGACCATTCCTTATATCGGATATCTTGTTGACTTAACACAAGCTCCACTGGCCAGTGCACTATTACTTATCATTCCTGGTGTTCTACTGCTGTGTTATGGCATCATCACCATAACAAGTATTATCATCGAACTTGAACGTCAATCAAAGCAGGCTCAGAGGCAAGTTTCAGAAAACAATTAATGCTGTATGTCTACTTATATAGCTCCTTTTATAAGGTGGTGAATTCGATTGAGAAAGTTGAAAATATTGTTTACCGTTATACTAGTGTTTCCAATATTATTTTCCAGTGTAGAACTATTCGCCAGTCAAGGTAATATTATTGATCTGAAAGCTACTTTTAGCGAAAATGGTAAATTATTTGATCTGGAAAACTTAAAGCCTGGTGATTGGGCTGATCGTCACATCACTGTTAGTAATCAGACAAACAATGATATTACTTATGAGATTGACGTTAGGTACTTGGATGGTTCTGAAATGTTATATAACCAATTATCACTTGAAATCAAACAAGGCGATGTTCCATTATTTCATGATAATTTATCCGCATTTTCTTTACTGACCGATTTGTCTCTAGCAGCAGACAGTGAAGAGAGAATTGATCTTTCTGTAACTTTTCCTCCTGAATCTGGAAATGAGTTTCAAGGGTTAACCACAAGCGCAGAAATTATCATCACGGCCTATCATAATACGGAATCCGAATCATCTAGCTTACCAATCTCAACAGGTAGTCAATCTGATGGCGGAAAAACTTTGCCAGGAACAGCAACGATGATAGTTAATATTTTATTAATAGGTGGAACACTACTAATAGTAGGATTACTTACCCTACTGTATCTTAAACGAAGAAAACTGACTGAAGAATAGGCGCTAGCACCTATTCTTTTTTACATAGAGAAGACAAATAGATGCAAAAGACTAGTGGGGAATTGTTCCTGAACACCAAATAAAGGAGCCACGTAATCAGAAATCTGTCATAAGTATAGAAAATTACTAAATTATGGTGTAAAATGTTAGGTATATTGTAATAAATGGATGAAAATAAGAATATGATTAATAGTAATGATATCATTTTGTGTTCGAGGGGGATTGATGGATGTCTATTGCTAAAATTAATGACTTAATAGATAATGAAAAATTTGAGCACCATTTCCAAGCGCTCTATGATTTGCATACTTTATCTCCTATTGGATATGAAGCATTGTTGAGAACTGACTTATTTAATAATCCAGAAATTCTCTTCGAAAAAGCAAGCTATACGAATCGATTTTTTGAGTTAGAAATGCGCTCTATAAAAAAAGCGCTTAAGTACTATAATTCGATTATTCAAGATACATATAACAAAAAAAAGATATTAATCAATGTGTTTCCTTCTAACATAGCAGATCCTGAATTTTTGTATGAATTAAACAAGATCATAAAAGAAACACAACTATCACCTGATCAAATCATTATTGAAATCAATGAATCCGAAATTATTAAACACGTAGACTTTTTTAGTTTAACGGTTTGCGAATTACAATCTGAAGGCTATTTAATTGCTATCGATGATGTTGGAAAAGGAGTATCTTCCCTTCAAGCAATTGTGGAATTACAGCCAGACTTTGTAAAAATGGACCGTTATTTTGCCAAGCATCTGGCAAAGTCTAGCCGGAAACAGGAAATGGTACGTTCTCTTGTCACTTACTGTCTAAACACCGATACCAAATTTGTCTTAGAAGGTATTGAAATTATTGAGGATTTAGAAATGGCAAAAGCAATTGGGGTATCCATTGTTCAAGGATTTTTATTAGCTAGACCTGAGCCTTTAGAAGTAATAAAGAAATATGAAATAAAAAATGGGGAAGGTAATAATTTATCCGTAAAGTAAAAAGCAGAGCCATAAGGTTCTGCTTTTTACTTTATTTAATATTGGCTCTAAACTATAGGCTTTTAACTGTACTCTACCTATAACAATTTTTATCGTACTATCTAAAAAGTTGTTCCCTTCATTTGATCTATAATTTTTTTATTACAATGTGCTTTGCAACTCGTTCTCCATTTGATGCTTTTCCAAGGATAATTCAATTAATTTATCTATCAACTCACCGTAAGGTATCCCACTGACTTCCCATAATTTAGGATATAAACTAAAATTAGTAAAGGCCGGAAATGTATTAATTTCATTAACGATAAGTTCTCCGCTGTCTACAAGAAAAAAATCAACCCGAGCTAAACCTTCACATTCCAAAATTTTATACACCTCTATAGATTTTTCTTGTATATATAAAACTTGATCATCAAGTAATTGTGCTGGTGTTTCTAATATAATTCCTTGATCATGCGTGTATTTTTTTTCATAAGAATACACTTGTCCATTTGTAACAACTTCACCTGGTAATGATGCAATCGGATTGTCATTTCCTAGTATTGCACACTCTACTTCTCTTCCCTTAATAAATTCCTCGATCAGTACTTTATTATCATACAAAAAAGAACTCTGTAACCCCTTAGTATACTCCGTTTCATTATAAACGATACTAACTCCTACTGATGAGCCCTGACTAGCAGGCTTGATAATAAAAGGAACTCCCATCTTCTCTACAATTTCATTAAAAGTAGGGTATTTTTCGTCAGATTTTTTGACAGTGATCCATTTAGCCACTTTAACATTTGAAAAGGATAGAATCTTTTTGGTCATTTCTTTATCCATACAAATAGCAGAACTTAGTACATTAGAACCGACGAAGGGGATATCAAGTACTCTCATCATTCCCTGTATACTACCGTCTTCTCCAAAAGAACCAAGTAATATTGGAAAAACAACATCTAATTCTGTTACTTTTTCTATACTTCTATCATTTAAACTTTTATTCTTCTGATAAACATTCATTGAAGAATGATATTCATTAGTCAACTCTTCAATTGAGTTTAGTAGACACCAAGTACCTTGTTTGTTAATCCCTATCAGGGTCACCTCATATTTAAAAGTATCAATGGCATTCAATATGTTCTTAGCAGACTGTATAGATACTTCGTGTTCAGTAGATTTCCCTCCAAAAAGCAATCCTAACTTAATTTTGCCCATGTATTTTACTCCTCTAATTGACGTTTTAGTAGACAGTTTTTTAGCATATAAGCGATTATGCTTTTTCGATTTATAATAGAAAATATGCTTCATTCCATGTCCTTTGATTTTTTAATCATCGGTATGATGTTGTGCAAGCCCTATTGCATAAGGAATGGCGTATTGTGCAACCTCAAATTCGTAATTTACAATTCCTGGTTTGTTAACATTTACTTCTATTAAAAATAAGCTATTGTCTTTATCAATTGCTATATCTAATCCAATTTCACTAAAATTCTCGTTACTGCTTTCTTCAAAATTTTTAACCGTATTCCAAGATAGTGATTTTATGTTTTCGATCAATTGCCGACTTATTGCTTTAGAGTAATTCCTTTCAAGAAATCCTGAAATATCACCAATATAGCCACCAGCACGAGTGATAGATATTGTTGCATAGTTAACACCTATTCGTGGATAAATTTTAACAAATGACCATTCACCTTCACCATTTTTCATCATGTGAACTCTAATATCAAAAGGATTCCCATCCAATGTTCTTGTATTAATATACTTTTGCACGATAAAGGTTTGTTTTTTGATTAATTTATGCAAATAATCGGCTAAAGAAAACTCGTTAATAGCTTCTTCTCTATCCTTTTCAGCTAAAAAATAACTACCATCTTTAGATTTTTCAATAAAATGCACACCTTTTGCAAAGGAACCTATTGAGGGTTTAAGTATAATTTTTTGATATTTTTCAATATATTGGAATACTTCTTTTGCTCGGTTTACTCTTTTATAAGGGATAATATATTCTGCTAAGCTTTGAATGGCAGATAACTTATCGTAAACTTCTAGTTTGCTAATCGAATTCCCAAAAAATTCATTAGTAAAGGGAATCTCTTCAAGCTCCTCATAAATTCTATTATATCCTTTTAAACCTCTTGCTCTCAGGCGATCATATATAACATCTGGATACTCAACAACTTTTGGCACCCATTCGTTATTTTCATAAAAATAACCTCTAATAAGCCTTTCGTCATAATCAATGTCCCTTGCTGTAAAATAATAAAAATAATGGCCTTCATATTTGGCTACATAGGCACATGCTTCTGTTAATTTATTTATCTCCTTAGGACTAACTAACATACCGATTTTAACAAGACCTCCCTCAAGTTCTGCAAACGGCAAGCTAGTTGTTAATGCATTAAATCCACCTTTACCTGTGGTTTTTCTTTCAAATTGATTAGATAAAAATAGACCATTTTCTGCTATATATATTGCATAACCAATAGTGTTTTTCGCTCTTTCTCTCTCATGATAAGTAGATTGCGGACCAGCATTAGCTTCATACATCCAATACTCTCCCTTATCATCAATTGCTAAATCTAGTCCCAATTCTTCTAAAGCAGAACCATACAGTTTATCCAAATGTTTCGTTATATCTAGTGAAAGCTCCTGTAATTCCTGTTCTATTTTAACTCCTTTACTGCCAAATTCGTCTTGTAGAAATTTACCTATCTCTTCTGTTCTTCCCCCTCGACTAATATTACTAAGGATACTCTTTTTATTACCAATTCGCGGATACATCTTTGTTATTTGCCATTGTCCATATCGATTTTTCTGTACATGTGCTCTAATATCGTAAGGTTCTCCATGAATGGTACTTGTTTTTAAGAAATGCTGGACCATATATAAATTATCTTTTTCAAAAATATGATTTTGAAGCCACACACTAAAATCTTGTATACTAAATGACCTTTTCTTTTTATGATCTAATACAACGTAATTATTTTCTTTTTTCTCTACAAAATAAATGTTTTTACCTTGTCTACCTCGAATTGGTTTGAGGACAGCTTTATGATGTTCCTGCAAAAACTGATGCACTACTTCTTCTTTATCAGCAATTCTAAAAGGGATTATCAGATCATGGAATTTTCTGGATTCTATTAATTTTTTCGGCAAAGTCAGTTTTCCATCTAAACCAAATCCAGTAAAAGGAATTTGCCTACGTAATTTTCTTTCGGTATAGGATTGTTGACTTTTTACCTTTGGTAGATTATTTATTACATCTGGAAAAGGATTTATTTCCTTGATCCACTCACCATTTTTATATACATCAGCAAGAATTTCATTCTTTTCGAAATCCACATCCTTAGATGAGAAAAATATTACTTTCGTCCCTTGTTTTTCTCCTTCTTCCAATAAAGCAAGAATCCTATCATCAGGATATACTTCTCTTGGATTCTTGTGGCATAAATAAACACCTATTAATATTCGTTCGCTATCTTCAGCTGTATTAATAGAAGCATTTAAAAGATCATTCCATCTTTTTAATTGAGGCTTTAATGTGAATTGAACTATTTCGGATACCTTGACAAATTTCATTTGTTCTAGTTCTTTAACAACGAGAAATAAACTGTTTTCTATTTTGTCTCTTTCTTCTTTACCAATTTCTTCTTGAGATAGTGCACGATTAATCGAACTAAATCCATCCACTATGGAACTCATGGTAAATATAGCATCATTCATTTCTTTCTTTTTTATTACGGTGGTTAAGTGTTCTACAGCTTCTAACAAAGTAGAGGAAATATGTTGAATTTGTTTAAGTTGCTGATCATTTAAATTACTCAATTGCTGCACTCCTTAGAATTATACTATGTCTTTCCATACTTAAAAGTTCTATCATTATTATCGGCATAAATATAGGATTATTTAAATACAAAAAAGTGAGCAATCCATTACCTCTTTAATCCAAATTAAAAGAGACTTTAGTGTGTTACCACTAAAGTCTCGATATAGTAAAATAATTATTAGCCTAACAACTGTAATACAGATTGTGGCATTTGGTTTGCTTGAGCTAACATAGACTGAGAAGCTTGAGAAAGAATGTTTGCACGAGTCATCTCCATCATTTCTTTCGCCATATCTACGTCACGGATACGAGATTCCGCAGCAGATAAGTTTTCAGAAGAGTTATCTAGGTTAGAGATAGTGTGCTCTAAACGATTTTGTACTGCACCAAGTTTTGATCTTTCAGCAGATACTTTTTCAATTGCATCATTGATAGTAGTAATCGCAGCATCAGCTGATTCTTGATTACTAATATCAATATCACTTACTTCTAATCCTGTTGTAGTCATATCAGCAAATGTAACTTCGATATTTTGACCTTCGTTAGCACCAATATGGAATGTAACACCACTTTCAGCTAAATCACCATTGAAAAGTGTTTGCGTGTTAAATTCAGTATTGTTTGCAATACGATCAATTTCTTCAATAAGCTGAGCTACTTCTTTTTGTAATTCATTACGATCAACTTCAACGTTCGTATCATTGGCAGATTGAACTGCTAATTCACGCATACGTTGTAAAATTGAGTGTGTTTCTTGAAGTGCACCCTCACCAGTTTGGATCATTGAAATACCATCTGCAGCATTTCGGCTTGCTTGGTCTAAACCACGGATTTGTGCGCGCATTTTTTCAGAGATCGCAAGACCTGCTGCATCATCACCAGCACGGTTAATACGAAGACCTGAAGATAATTTCTCCATTGAAGATTGCATTGCATTTTGGTTGATTCCTAATTGACGGTGCGTATTTAACGCTGGAATGTTATTGTTGATAATCATAGTAATATTTCCTCCTTGAGAATTGTAATTTTCCACATCCTTGTGGGTTGTATACTAATTAGTGAAAGCGGCCGCCAATCACTATAATTAGTTCCTAATACTACTATCGGTCAATATTACTAGATGTTTAGTACTTTTTATTATTTTTTTTTATTAAATCAAATAAATTTGGTGAAAGATTGGCTGCTTGATTGTTCTCCTGCTGAATCGCTTGATAAATTTCCTTTCTATGTACGTCTATTTCTTTTGGCGCATTAATTCCTAATTTAATTTGATCACCATCAACCGCTATCACTTTTACTTCAATATCATCACCAATTTGAATAGCTTCATTAATTTTTCGTGTCAACACTAACATATTACTCCACCTCTTCCTTTAGGGTTGGAGTAAAGATAGTTTCCTTTGTTGAGTATTGCTGATTTTTTGTAATATACTGTTTAGCAAGTTTTTTATTTTGATTAATCACTAACGGTGCGTGTAAATTTGCAGTACTAGTTGTTAATGGATCTTTTACTGTCACAATAGCTAAAACAAGCACATCTTTTTCCTCTTTTATCTCTAGTTGCTCCAGTGTAGTATCATCTAAATTGAATTGATAGTTCTTTACAAATAAAAATGGATCAACCACAACAAATGCTGGATTTACACTATTAGTTGATTGCAGAATTTGAAACAAGCCACTTTCTTCAAAACTTAATAATACAAATTTTTTTTCTTCTAAAAACCCTGGGATACCATAAGGAAAATGAATAATTTCTTCCTCTTTCACTTCTATTTCACCAAAATATTTCGTCTCGATTTGCATGTTTTCACCCTTCTATACTTCGATTTCGAAGTTATTTCCTACAAATTTAATATTTTCAAAGTCAATATCTATCCAATTTTCTTGCTCCAAATAGACCTCGATTCCACCTCGTTGGTAATGAAATTGATTGCTGGTCGGTTCTACATGAATAATTGGCTTATTGGCACGTGCTTCAATAATGACTTCTGCAGGCTGATAATTGAATTTCACCGCATCTCCTGAAGGAATCCAGCCAATATTAAATTGATACTTTGGCCATTGTCCGTTTTGCTTTGCAATTTGAGCAAGAGGATTTCCTCCATTTTCAATCTTCATTAGCATGTCACCTTGTTGGCTTCTTTTTTTCGAACCTTCTATTGCTTTTTGCATTGCTTCATTAGCCATTTTTTTTACGGACTCTTCTGTTGGTATGATCCCGACATCTGCTAGAGCCTTTGACTGATCGATTGTCAATTTTCCTGGTTTCGTTTTGATGTTCAAATCTGCAGGTGGTTGACTAATTGTTTGCTTAGCTGGCCCTTGTTCGATATCTAGTTGTGCATCTATTGTTCGAATACCAATCATCGCATTTTGCTGTTGTATTCTGATTTGAGGTAATTGCACGATGTTTCCTCCTTTTAGAAAAAAGCCTCACCTTTTTCAAGGTAAGGCTTGTCTATTAACGTAAGAAATCTAATAATGTCGGCTGAATGATTCGTGCGCCACCACTTAAAGCGGCACGGTGCACTGCTTCTTGTGATATTAAATTCATGATTACCTGTTCCATGTCAGCATCTTCGTTTTTCGACATCATATCTTTCGCTGTTACGAGTTGTTCTTTTACACGATTCTCCACTAAGTCTACTCGGTTTTGACGTGCTCCTAAATCAGCACGTGCATTGACATTATTGTTAATGTGCGTATCCAGTCTACCGATAAACTCTCCAATTGCTTCGTCATCAGTTCCATCACGTAAAGCTTCAGCGAACTCCGTAAGGTCGGTAAATAGCTCTTCAGTAAAGATACTGTCTGGTTGCACATTCACCCTGATTTTTGTTCCACTTGACACTTCAATTCGAACATCATCATTATTGATTGGATTGACAAACGTTCCATCCTCATTCAATTGATATGGTGGCTCTCCACCATTTCCTGTGGTTGCAGCTCCACTAAAAATGTATTTATCGTTTACTTTTGTATTGGCTAATTCGAGAAGATGCTCTTTAATTTGTTCAACTTCTGATGCAATATTTCCACGCTGGCCTTCCTCATATGTACCATTGGCTCCTTGAACTGCTAACTCACGAAGCCGTTCTAACCCTTGTTGTACTTTTGCGAGTGCAGAGTCAGAGTTATCCATCCAGTTATGGACCTCCCCAATATTACGCTCGAATTGCTCTATTTGGTTTACCTGTGTTCGATAATCCATTCCCTTCATTGCAACAACGGGATCATCTGACGGTCGATTGATCTTCTTACCAGTTGATAATTGATCCATATATTTACCTAAGGTTTGATAACTGCTGCTTATATTACGCAGCATATTGTTGGTTAACATACTTTGAGTAACACGCATTTAGCTTACTTACCTCCCTACTAAGCCCATACTATTAATAATTCGATCAAGCATTTCGTCTACTACTGTCATATTTCTTGCTGCTGCATTATAGGCATGTTGAAATTGAATTAAGTTAGTCATTTCCTCGTCTAATGATACAGAACTGATGGCTTGCCTTGACTCCTCAACCTGCTGAAGAAGAATTCTTGAGTTATTACGCATACGACCTGATTCCTCTGCGACAACCCCCATTTCTCCAATGATGGATTCAAAGTAACTTTTAATCGACGCTTTATTATCTAATTGCTCGGGATCGTCTTCATCATATGATAAAAATTGTTCGACACGCTTCGTATATACATTGGCGAGTTCTATTGCATTCTCACCATCCCCTGGTTGACCTGAAAGACTTGCTGCTATTAAATCAATATTATTAAGAATATCTTGCGAAACAGCAATGGTATCGGCTGTTGTACCTGTGAAGAAGTCGCCACCTTGAATTGGATTACCGTTCTCATCAGTGGCAAGTGTGTAACCATTGTTGTGTACAGCATTAAATTCTGTCACTAAATGTTCGACCATTTTATCTAATTCAGCCAGCATTTTATTCACTTGACCAGCTGGTGTGCCTTCCTCATTACCTGTTCCATCATACGCAAAGTCATTTAAGTAACCTGCACCGTCAATTAAAGCATTCAATTTACCTTGAACCTTAAAATTATGTCCATAAATATATGTTTCATTTTCATAGTTAGCAGACAGAGCTGCTATTTGTTGTTCTACTGTTAAATCAGGATCTGGTTGAGCAAAAAAGATTGCTTTTAAATTATTATCATTATCAAAGTCGGCAAAAATATGGTTAACCGCCTCATCACTACCTAGTTCTACATCGGTGCTACCATTAACTAATATAACGGCGTCATCGCTTCCGCTTTCTATATCATCACTATCCGCAATTAGTGAGATTGTGACAATTCCTTGTGCTATGGGACTTGGTTGACCCGAGCTATCACGATATTCAACTTTAATATCTACATATTCTGATAGCTGATCAATTAGGCGATCTCGCTCATCATAAAGGTCATTCGGCACATATCCATGTGGCTCTATTTTACTAATCTGGCCATTTAGCTGATTAATTTGATCAATTAATGAGTTAATTTTTGAGTTATCGACACCTATTTCACTTTTAAAATTTGCCCGTACATCCTGTAAGCTTTTATGGACATACTGAAATGCATCTGCTAAAGCATTACCGCGTTCTTTCACAACGGATCGAGCACCTGAATCGGTTGGGTTTGTTGATAAATCCTGTAACGAATTCCAGAATAAATCAAGTGTTTGCGATAACCCCTGATCGGTTGGCTCGTTTAGAATTGCCTCTAATTTGGACATCAAATCTGCTTTAGCATCATAAAAACCAACTTTGGCATTTTCCTGACGATACTGCTTATCAATGAAACTATCACGAATTCGTTCGATCGATCCTGCTTCCACACCAGTTCCAATCTGACCTGGAATTTCCGGTCTATTTCGGGATGCTGGTGGATATGGTGATGTTTGTGTCATGTTCACTCGCTGTCTAGTATATCCTTCTGTATTTGCATTGGCGATGTTATGGCCTGTTGTGTATAATGCTGCCTGTTGCGTATGTAATGCTCTTTTTGCTACCTCTAGCCCATTAAAAGTTGACATTATTTGTTCCTCCTACTTACGCTTTTGAATCGAATACTGATCGTTTAGGTGCTGACGGCTTTGATTGATGCTGGGTGTTTCCATAATTCATGTTTTTTATCGATGGCTGCATCATATCGATGGACAGTTGCACAAATTGCAAAGACTGTTGTGTTAATTGCTTATTTAAGTCTTCTTGTCGACGCAATTCCATTAGCAGTTCTGCTAATCGTAATGTTACTTCTTCCAATTGTTGCTGATCCGCTCCGGTTGTATATTCTTCAATGATTGTGGACACCGTGACAGTTTCTGGATCGAGATTCTTATCTGTTGCCCAATTTGCTACTGCATCTATTCGCTTTTTCTCGATCTGATTGATTGCCTGTACATGCTTTTGTTCTTTAATCAGTAAGCTTTGCAGTGCATTGGTATTACCTTCTTTTAGAATTTCCGTTTTCTGTTTTGAAACATGCAGGAAACTGTCGTGTAACTCAATCAATTTATTTAGATGTTGGATAATATGCTGAACGGACATAATTGTTCTACTCCTTTTTCTAGCAATTTATTAGGTTTTCCAGAAGTTTAACAGCTTCTTCGCAGTTTCTTTGTGATTGATTTTATACTCACCATTATCTACCTGTTGTTTAATTTCGTTCACATACGTCTGGCGAGAGTCCTTTTGTTGCATCTTGAGTGCTTTGTCCGAAATTTCTAGGTGATCTGGTTTTAGAGATCGTGAATTGGACGTTGTTTTTTTCTGTAATTGCTGCTGCTTTTGATATGGGTTTAAATTAGAATGATTGGGTCCATGTATTTTCATGACCTTTCACCTCTTTCTCATTCGTACATAGGTATTTATAATTTATATCGGCTGATAGTCGGGAATGTTTAATATTCTTTTAGTATATCGATTTCTCTTAATATTTGGAAGAGGAATGGTATTGCTAAAGTTAAGGTTGTTATCATTCTCATAAAGAGGAGAAGAAAGCTTGTAAACAAAGGTAATTAGCTTGTCTAGGAAGCTCATGATCTATGTTGGTCTACTCATTTACTGAACAAACCTCCTATTAAAAAGGAGGCTTAGTAGTCATTATCTCTTGTATAGTACGTTTTATCTCTTTCTTTCTTCTCTTGTTCATTTCTTCGTTTAATTTGTTCGATTTTCTGCTCGTAACGAAGGTCTGAGTTTAATTCATTATTACAACTCTCACAAATTTTACCTCTGGCAATTGGCCTTCTACATCGTTCACATGGATAGCTTAAGTTAGGGAACTGAGTAGTTCGTAGACGGTTCTCTTTAACAAAGTGTAGTATCGTTTCTTCTTTTACACCAGTTGCTTCAACAATTTCCGGAATAGTTGCTTGTCTATTCTCCCGTTTTTTCAAAAAGTTGTATACAATTTCAAATTGTTTCTCTTCTTCTTTCACACAGTCTGAGCATACCGCCCTTGATATTTTGACAAAGACTTTATCACATCTCGCACAATTTGCTAATTCCGCCATTTAACATCCCCTCTTTCAATTCGATTTCTATATATGCACTACCTAATAAGTGTAAAACTGTATATTTTTTGACAACCTGCTTCTTTAAGTAATGTTGCAGCATGATGAATCGTCATTCCTGTTGTATATATATCATCGACAAGTAAAACATCAGATTCAAGTGTTTTTGTTAAGAAAAATGGATTTTTTGTCATAAGTCGTTGTTTTCTTGATTTCTTGGATTGTTTTTCCGTAAATCTTTCTTTTCTTGAAAGTGTGTGTACTATTGGGAGCTTATATTGCTTAGCAATAAGTTCTGCAATAGCAGTTGCTTGATTGAATGCACGTGCATGGAGTCCTTCCGTTGTTAGGGGAATTGGTACGACAGTAAGAGAACGGGATGGATAAAAGTCTCTGATGGCTTGTTGCATATAAGGAGCAAATATCTCTTTCAACTGATAATCCCCCCGATATTTCCACTGAGTTATAATCTCCTGCATAAAAGGTGTGTAGGAAAAAAGGGAGCGATTATACTGGAAGACATCACGATATTTGGGGTTAGATTTCCATTTCTTACAATCATCACATACTGCTTGCGAATCCATTTGTTTGCCACAATGCTTGCAAATAGTTCCACTTATCCTCTCTATTTGCGATTGGCAGTTTTCACATAGTCTAGTCTCTTTACTAGGAAGGAAAAGTGTGCTCCAAGTAACCTGCTGACTAATCCATTCTTGACATTTTAAGCAATTGGTCATAGTTCTTTTCCTTTCTTATTCATCATTTTTATTTGAGCAATTGCATCCTCCATCGCATTGGTTTTCCCTTGATGGATAAATAGGACATCACCGGTTGGGTCATCAGTGCTTCTTCCTGCTCGTCCTGCAATTTGTACACAGGCAGCTTCATCGAAAACAGGATGTCCAGCGTCCAGAATCACTACATCAACGGATGGAAAGGTTACACCTCGTTCGAGAATGGTAGTCGTTACAAGTGTGTCGATCTGTTTTTGCCGGAATGCTTCTACTTTTTCTTTTCTAGCTGGATCTTCAGCATGAACTGCTATCGCTTGATATTGCTTGGCAACTTTCTCCAATAATGAAATAGTAGGAACGAATAATAATAATTGACGACGTGTACTAGCTCTTGTTGCAATAAATTGGTGTAGAGCATTTATTTTCTTTCCTTGCTGTAGTTTTTTTCTTAGACCTATTTCGGCCTTTAATTGAGGGATTGGTAAGGGATGACCGTGAAAACGAACCGGAACAAATTGAACAGGCAGCTTTTTCGAACGGATTTGTTGTTTATGCTTCTTTCTCGGAGTAGCAGTTAGATAGATGGATGTTGCGGAAGCTTTGCTAGCTCTGTCAGTTAAATAAGGTAATGTTTTGTCATGATGAAAAGGAAATGCATCAATTTCATCAATAATCATGACATCGAAAGCATTTCGGAAACGAATTAATTGATGGGTGGTACTGATGATTAATTGACCTCTATCCGTCCGATCCGGGGAATCAGCATATAACGCTTCGATTTCTGTTTCAGGGAAAGCTTGTTTCAGGCGAGGATACAATTCTCTTACGACATCGGCTCTTGGAGTTGCAATACAAATTCTTTTGCTTTCCTTAATAGCTTTCGTTACAGCAGGAAATAGCATCTCGGTTTTCCCGGAACCACATACCGCCCATATCATTAATTCTTTCTGCTGGCTGCTAAGCACTTGTTCAATTGCTTTTGCCGCCTTTTTTTGTGGATGTGTTAAGGTACCAGTCCAATGACACGGCTGGGTCTGTACTGGCCAAGATGGTGGAGATCCTTTCCAAATTATTAGCTTTTCACATTGAAGAACCCTGCCCGTCTGTATACAGTTGCGACAATAATGGTGGGTGAGCTTACACCTTGCACATGGAAGAGAAGCAAAAAGTTGTTGATTTGCATTACCACACCGGTTACATCGGATACGACCATATTTAGTTGTTATACTTGGAAGTAATTGTATTTGTTCAGCGCGGATAAGATAATCAATGGTTTGCTCGGAAAGAGGAAGCTCTGAGAACACTAAGATTTTTCCTGCGAGGAGTTGGGAAAAATTCATAAATGACCTCCTATAATGGATGGTGAGGAAACCCCTCACCATCTTATTTTTTATACCATCCCACACCTAGTGAACCTTCTCCAAGGTGGGTACCGATAACAGGCCCAAAGTAGCTTATCGATATTTCTACATTATTGAATTGCGTTTCTAACTGTTTTTTTATTTCTTCTGCCTCTGTCTCACGGTTGGAATGAATAACAGTTGCACGAATAGGGACACCTGTTGATGCATCTTCTTCAAACAATTCAAAGATTCGTTTTAATGCTTTCTTTTTCGTACGGATTTTTTCAAAAGGGACTATTTTTGTATGTTCAAAGTGAAGAATTGGTTTAACTTGAAGCATACTTCCAATCAAAGCCTGAGCACCATTCAATCTGCCACCTCGATGAAGATGACTTAAATCATCTACCATGAAATAAGCACGAAGTGATTCTTTAATTTCTTCCAGCCGTGCTATGATCATTTCGGCATCTTGTCCTTGTTCTGCCATTTCGGCTGCTTCAAGAGCATAG
Source organism: Gracilibacillus sp. HCP3S3_G5_2 (assembly GCF_052063305.1). Lineage (NCBI taxonomy): Bacteria > Bacillati > Bacillota > Bacilli > Caryophanales > Bacillaceae > Gracilibacillus > Gracilibacillus sp. HCP3S3_G5_2. The sequence continues at coordinate 21,795 of NZ_JBQHXU010000010.1, forward strand.
AATCCTTGTGCCATACAACTGATTTCTGAGTCGAACGGAAACACTTCAATACCTTCTACCATAGATTTCGCTGTGACAACTGATTGAAAAGTCCCACTGATACCACTTGATAAAGTAATAAAAATTGCTTGATCATAATCTTTTGCAAGATCATTTAGTTTTTCCGTTATAAGTCCAATTGATGGTTGGGAAGTCTTAGGTAATTGATCGACCTCTTTCACTTTCTGATAAAATTCTTCTGTTGTAATATCAATCTCTTCTCGAAAGGAGTCGTTTCCGAACACAACACTAAGAGGGACCATATGTATGTTTTTTTCTTTCCTATCCGAATCGGATATATATGCCGTACTATCGGTAATGACAGCGACTTTCATATGTTTATCGAACCTTTCATCTATTATTTTGATTACTATCTTTCATTTTACCTAATATTCTCTCTGTTGCATAGCCTTAAATTTAGAAAGGTAATAGGAAAAGATGGAAGTGGTAAATTATTAATTTTTACTATACATTTCCATACAAAAACACCCCGAAAGTGAGATTTTTCACACTAACTTTCGGGGTGCACTTCCTATATGAGGAGCTATTATTTACAAGATTTCTACCCAGCCTTTTTTGATTGCAATTACGACTGCTTGGGTACGGTCTTTTACTTTCATTTTTTGCAGAATACTGCTTACATGGTTCTTTACAGTTTTTTCACTTATATAAAGAGATTCAGAGATCCCTTTGTTACTTTTACCTTCTGCAAGTAACTGTAACACCTGACATTCCCGTCTTGTTAATAAATGAAGTGGTTTGCGATGTTCTACTTCCTTTAATCTAGAAAGCGAAGTATCTGAATCGTATAATGCATCTTCTTCAGTCACCAATCGGCGATATTCCTTGACCAAATTGTGTGTAACCTTTGGATGCAGATATGAGCCACCTTCTGACACAACCGAAATTGCTTCAATCAATGCGTCAGAGTCCATTTCCTTTAATAAGTAACCTTGTGCTCCTGATTTGAGAGCATGGGTCACATAGTTTTCATCATCATGAATGGATAAAATAATAACTTTTACTCCAGGGTAACGCTCCAGTAGCTCAGCAGTTGCTTCTACACCGTTTACACCTGGCATATTAATATCCATAAGTACAACATCCGGCTTAAACTTCTTTACAAGCTCCGTTGCCATAGAGCCGTCGTCACCTTCTGCCAGTACATTAAAGCCACTCTCTAATTCTAAAATTCTTTTTACGCCTTCTCGGAACAATTTGTGATCATCAATTAAAACAATATTGGTTGTCATGATTACTTCCTCCTCAACTTCCTCATCTAAACTTTATTATTTATATTGCGTATCATTGCTGAAAAACTTTTTTTCATCTCTACTATTATACCCGATTCTAATTAATTTGCAGTACTATTATTTTTTTCGATAGGAATCACAATGCTAATTTTCGTACCAGTTCCAATTTTACTATTAATTTTTATGTCCCCTCCGAGAATTTCCACTCTCTCGTGCATGCCTATTATACCAAACGATTTTTCTTTTTTCTCTGATTGCTCAAACCCCTTACCATTATCTGTAATAGTTGCAATGGCTTCTTTTTTAGTAATTTCTAGCTGAACAATTATCTGTTCAGCTTCAGCGTGTTTGATGGCATTTTGAATGGCTTCTTGTATTAATCGGAATAAAGCTACCTCATAATGACTATGTAATCGTTCATTTGAAGAATGGTACTTGAACCGGATGTTAGGGTGCTGATCTTCTAAAGTACTTATATATTTTTTAATCGTTGGTATTAACCCTAAATCATCCAATGCCATTGGGCGCAAATCATAAATAATGCGTCTTACTTCATATAATGACTCACGAATCATGGCTCTTACATTGCGCATTTCCATTACTGCACTTTCTACGTTTCCTTTTTTAAAGGTGCGATCAACTATTTCAGAACGAAGCATAATATTTGCCAACATTTGGGCTGGACCATCATGCATTTCCCTTGAAAGTCGACGCCGTTCTTCTTCCTGAGCTTCAATAATTTTCAAACCAAATTCCTGTTTTAGATGTGCGTCATGAATCAAGTCAGAAACCTCTTTAAAATCTTCACTTAGGTAGTTTAAGACAATCGAAATCTTTCCGACTAATCCTTCTGCACGTTCCACCATTTGCTCAATTGCTATTAAGCGTAATTCAATTTCATCGCGTCTTTCCCTGAGAACCTTTTCTTTATCACGAGTTACTAGTAAATCTGTTTGTAGCTGATGGGCTTGATCGTAGACTTGTCTAATATCCTCTTCTGAATATTTTCTGAAATTTTTACTGACTTCCGATAGTTTCCTTCTTGCTGTCCGTGCTTTTTTTTCTAACAAATCACCTTCAGCAATAATCATGGTTACTTCTTCTTTTAAGACCGCTAGCTCATTACTCAGTGTTTCATATTCTTTACGAGATTCCTCAGCAATTTCAAATACTTCATCTTTGCTATGTTTTACTGTATCTATCATCTCGTCTATTATATAATCTAATGTACGATCTGTATTTTTCATTACCAAACCTCACCACCTAGCTTCGTTTATACCATACGAAATATATAGTTCTTTTTTAGGGGGTTGTCATCATATTCTTTATTCCCTATTACAATTATTTTACACAATTTTTTTCGTAAAGCACAAATTTATGTGTATTTAGGAGGATTTATATATGCTTAACCATTATTTCACGGTAAAGCCAGAGGGATCTGATGAACAAATTATCCAGAAATCACGATTCATTGGTTATGTGAGACGAGTAACAAGCGAAAAAGAAGCACAACAATTTATTCAAGAAATTAAGAACAAGCATGCAGATGCTACCCATAACTGTTCAGCCTATATGATTGGCGAGCATGATCAGATTCAAAAAGCTAATGATGACGGGGAACCAAGTGGTACTGCAGGGGTTCCTATATTGGAAGTATTAAAAAAACGCCAATTAAAAGATACAGCAGTAGTGGTAACAAGATATTTTGGTGGTATCAAATTAGGTGCAGGTGGTTTGATTCGCGCTTATTCAAGTACCACATCTTTAGCAATTAATTCGACAGGTGTTGTCGAACGAAAGCGAATGAAGAAATTTCTTGTAACAATCAACTATACTCTTTTAGGGAAAGTGGAGAATGAATTACGCCAATCTCCATATTTATTAGAAGAAATGGAGTATGTAGAAAATGTCACCTTTCATGTCCGTACTCCTGTCGGTGTAGAAAGGACTTTTATAGATTGGATAACTAATTTGACAAGTGGAAGTGCAGAGATTAAGGAAGGGGAAGATTCTTATATAGAATTGGATGTTGCGACTGAGTAACTATTTCCCTGGAAATAAATCGAGTGTGAAAAATAATTTTCACACTCTTTTTTTATTCGTTTCGTGACGATAATAGATTTGCCTGCTTGAGTTCTTTTGTAAGTTTTTTAATAAATTCCTGAGAGTTATCGATTTGTTGACTTTCCGTCTGATCTAGCATTTTCTGTAATATCGATCGATATACTTCTTGCTCCGTCAACCGACTCAACCCCTTTACCCATCCTAATGATACAATATGCTACTACCCTTATTTTCGTAACTTGTTACTAGCGCAAGATAAACACTATCAAGATCCTATTTCATCTAGCACGACATATCCCTGCATACTTACTCATGCCGTCCTTCACCACCATAGCGTACAATAAAGCTGCAAAAAAAGCAAAAAAAATAATAGAGTTTCCTTTTATACCTACGTTTCCTTTTGGGTACTTGGGTACTAGATAAAATAAAATATTGCTATATGGATACCTTTTCGCAGCAAAACAGATTCTTTGAACTCAAAAATTTCTATAAACCAGTAAAAAGAAGAAGTCCACTCACCAATTTGGCGACTGCTCTGATTATCCAAATGATAGAACAGAGATGTCACATAAATAATTTCTACACACTTCACTGAAAATCCTTTATTTTTTCACGTAAAAAATAGTATGTTAACAGAAGACGTTGCTTCTACACTTTTTCTACTGTCTATATTTAATTCTATCAAATATATTCTATTGCTTCGGATCTTATTTATTACTTCCTACTTCATTTATAAGCTGAATAGAAGTATTCAGATTAAATCACACGTAAACTACCAAGAAAACAAAAATGGTCAGCTACTTCTACTAGTGGCTGACCAGCTTACGTTAGTGATTTTGTTTCCATTTGTTGAATTCCAAAAATTCTTTAAACTCTTGTTTAGAGACTCCTGAGTGCATTGCTTCTTCTGCAAGCTTTAACCATTCTTCATCTAATTTTTCCCTTATTTTCTCATCAGACTCAGAAATTAATAATTCGTTAACTGTTACACCTAGGACCTTACCGACTTTTTCCATAAACTGAATGGATGGATTGGATTGAATCCCACGCTCAATAGAGCTTAAGTATGATTTTGCAATCCCCGCCTGCTCTGCAACCTCAGATAATGACATTCTTTTTTGTTTCCTTAATTCTTGAATTTTTTGTCCTATCAAAACAGCTCACCCACTTTCTTGCTAACATTGATCATTATATCATAAATTATTCTTTCGTTCTATATAAAGGTACGCCTTTTTGTCGAAATATGCAAGTGATTATGACTATTTTTGAATATTTTAGCTAAACTCAAGACTAAAGTCCTGTAAATGCATTCGTTAAAACGTCATTTTTTGTTTATATATGTTTGAGACTAGTTATTTTGTCGAACAATCGTGACTTTTTCCTGTAATAAAGATCGTGCATTTTACCACTATTAATAGTATAATATGGTTAATACATAGACTTAAGAGGTGTAAAATTTATGAAGAAGTTAGCTCTACTCTTTATTCTGACTGGGGTCGTACTTCTTGGTATAGGCGGCTATCAATTTTTCAAAATTCAAGCTGCTGAAAACCAGGCAATGACTGAGGCAAACGAATTATTGAAGCAGTCATCAACGGATAACAAAAAACAAGCACCTGAAGACTTTGAACCAGATATGGGAGAGACAGTCGGAATTCTGGAAATCCCAACACTCGATGCAACATTACCTATTGTGGAAGGTACTGATCCAGACGATTTAGAAAAAGGGGTCGGACATTACCGCGGTTCTGCTTATCCAAAGCAAAATGATCAAATCGTTTTATCGGGACACCGTGATACCGTATTCCGTAAATTAGGGGAAGTAGAAATCGGGGATACATTCATCATCCGCTTACCACACGGAGATTTTGAATATGAAATGGTAGATTCTAAAATTGTCGATGCAGATGATACGACGATCATTAAATCGACAGCGCCTGATGAAGAATTGGTCATCACCACTTGTTACCCTTTTTCTTATGTAGGAAACGCACCTGATAGATATATTATTTATGCTAAACCAATTTATTAAGCGTATTGTCTATCTGCAATACGCTTTTTCACTTGTTATAAAAAGGGGAGTGTTATTTCATGAAACGGTTATTGATTGTTTTCATGAGCTTAGTGGCCTTTCTGGCTGCTTGTCAAGAGAAAGAACATGTAAAGCCGGATGAACGTTTGCAGGAGTATGTGGACTATTGGATGGCAGAGGATTTCGAAAGTATGTATCAAATGGTTTTGGAAGAAGTAGATAAAGAAGAGTTTGATCGATATCCTAAAATATATGAAGACTTAAAAGTAACAGATCTGGCGATTGAATTCGAAGCAACTGAAGAGGGTGAAGAGGTCGACTTAGAAGAAATAGAGTCGATAACATTCCCTCTCAGTGTAAGTATGGAAACAATGGCTGGACCTGTTTCTTTTGAGACCGAAATTGAAATGGTAAAAGCAATAGAAATGATTGATGATGAAGAAGAAATTGATTGGCTCGTTAACTGGCATCCTGGCTTCATTTTTCCTGAGTTAAAAGAAGGTGGAACCATTGGCGTTAATCGAATTCAACCTGATCGTGGAGAGATTTATGATCGAAATCGTGAAGGATTGGCAGTCAATGAAAGCGTCTATGAATTAGGTATCGTAATGGATTGGTTTGTGAATGAAGAGCAGGAAAAAGAAGAAATAGCGGAAGCATTAGATATTACGGTTGAAGATATTGATAACGCATTGAGCGCAGGATGGGTCACACCAGATGTATTTGTTCCATTAAAAGTCGTTCCTAGCATACAAGGTGAATTAGAAGAGAAATTACAATCGATTGAGTCATTTACGAAACAAACTACTATAGGACGACTCTACCCTTTAGGTGAAGCAGCTGCTCATTTAGTTGGATATATTGCACCAATAACAGCTGAAAAATTAGAAGAAGTTGATTCGGACCTTTATTCTGAGAGTGATCTAATTGGCTATCGTGGGCTAGAGGAACTCTTTGAAGAGGAACTTCGAGGCGAAGAAGGAGTTGTGATCTATGTAGACAAAGAAGATCAAGACCCCATTGTAATAGCTGAAAAAGAAGTGAAAGATGGTGAGACAATCACTCTTACCATCGATGCCCATGTCCAAGAAAGTATTTTTGATTCTATGGAAGAAGATGCAGGAACAGCTGCAGCAATTGATCCTGCTACTGGTGAAACATTGGCTCTCGTTAGTAGTCCAGCTTTTGATCCACACGCTTTTCTATACGGCCTTAGTAATGATCAATGGAATGAATGGCAGGAAGATCCTAAGAATCCACTATTAAATCGATTTACCGCAACATTTGCACCTGGTTCTTCCTTTAAACCCATTACCAGTGCGATCGGCTTAGAAAATGGCTCTATTGATCCTAACGAAGGATTTACCATCGAAGGACTAACATGGCAAAAAGATGGCTGGGGGAATTACTCCGTTCGACGTGTGTCTGAGTCTAACGGTCCAGTTGATTTAAAGGATGCACTTGTGCGTTCTGATAACATTTATTTTGCCATGCAAGCATTAGAAATGGGAGAAGATGCATTTATTTCCGGATTAGAAGCATTCGGAATCGGAGAGGACTTCCCATTTACTTATCCAATTCAATCTGGCTCGATTTCTTCAGATGGTCAATTAAGTGAAGAGGTATTGCTAGCCGATACAAGTTATGGTCAAGGACAGATTGAAATGAGTGCACTACAATTAGCAACAAGCTATACTGTTCTCCTTAATGATGGGAATATTGTACAGCCAATCTTGCTAATGAATGAAGAAACAGAACAGACATGGAAAGAAGGACTGTTATCGAGCAATAATGCCGACATTATTCGTGATGCATTACGGGCAGTAGTAACAGACGGAACCGGAAGCCCTGCAAATGTGGATGGATTAGGTATCTCCGGAAAAACTGGAACCGCTGAACTGAAGCAGTCGCTAGATGAAGAAGGTGCTGCCGAAAATGGCTGGTTTGTAGGCTATCCAGAAGACGGTAGTGTTATAATCTCGATGATGGTAGAAAATATTGAAGACAAAAGTAATGGCAGTGGTTATGTCGCAGAAAAAGTTGGAAATGCTTTTTCTGAAATTAAATAATAATCTTGAATAGCTAGTCCTCTAATCTTTGGGCTAGTTTTTTTGTGCTATTAATCTAGCAATTATCAACCAACAAATAGCAGCTTTATTAGCTGCTATTTTATTTCTCCTCCCCTTCCCGTTTATAAGAAAAACCGGGCATACCCCACCCGGTCCTGATCTGATTCTATCTAACTTACCTAGACTTTTACGACAAATCTTTTTTCTTCCTACCTTGATTTGTTGATTATATCCTTATTCTTCCTTTTCCGTTATAATGCTTTCATTGCTCCACCATCAACGATTAATGTTTGTCCGGTAATATATGTATTTGCAGCAGAGCCTAAAAAAAGAATCGCTTTTGCAAATTCTTCTGGTTGTCCAATTCTTCCAATTGGAATGCTCTCACCTGCTTTTTGAATACGGGCTTCTACCGTTTCATCTGAAGGTTGCTGTTGGTAAATATCCTTGATTCGATCCGTTTCCATTGTTCCAGGACCTACCGAATTTATTAAAATCTGATCAGAGGCTAATTCCTGAGATAAACTCTTTGATAAACCGACAATTGCTGGACGGAATGTATTGGATAATAGTAGTCCATCTAATGCTTGTTTCATCGAACTTGAGGTAATATTAACAATCCGACCAAATTGCTGCTTTCTCATACCAGGTGTTACAGCTCTGACTGTCCGAATTATATTCAATAGCAACAATTCAAATGCATGTTGCCAATCATCATCCGCAAAGTCATTGAACTTGCCCGCAGGTGGACCTCCGGTGTTATTGATTAAAATATCAACATGTCCAATAGTTTCAACCATCTTTTCAATATCATGTCTTTTTGTTAAATCGCAGACAACTGCTTCAACATTCGTATTATTTGTCTGTTCGATCAAATCAGCTACCGTTTCATCTAATTGCACTCTATTTCTACTTGCAATATAGACATGTGCTCCCTCTTCAGCATACGCTTTGGCACATGCCTTCCCCAATCCTTTGCTCGCTGCTGTTACCAGAACTTTCTTGCCTTTAACTCCTAGATCCATAACACACCTCCTATCTCCTATTTTAAAAGGTATGCGATTACAATAGCAAGCATTGAGGCTATCTCACAGAATAATAAAAGCAGCTGCAATAAAGCAACTGCTACATTTCATTTAATTTTGTCGTATATAACTGGAACCTTTCCTCGTTATTTTCGTCCAATGCACGATCAATAAGTCTTAATAAATTCCTCCGCTCTAATTCCATGATGACATGATCAATATTTGCCATTTTCTCATCGGTTTTCGACATTACCATGTAAGGACTTAGTATAGAAGATAAATGTTCTTGAAAATCTTTCACCTTCATTAGGTCTGATAAGTTGATACGATTATACTTTTTTCCTTTTTGAAAAACAAAAACATCCTCTTTATTTTCAATTTGTTGTGTTTGACGATTGATTCGGATTTCACGAGCTTCGAGTGGGACAAAATGATACACCTGATCATCCATTAACAATGAAAAGTATTGATAAGCGAGCACCACTCGTATATATTTGCCTTCTTCCTTTACGTAATACGGCTTCAACATTTTTACGGAAAGCAAGTTCAACACCTCCTCAAAATTTCACAACGCACTAATCAGACTTGTAGATACCTCTTATTTTACATTATATGCAATAAATAAGAAAGCGTTTGCAGTTATTTAACTAAAAGAAATTTTTGGATAGTTATAGTTATTTTACCGTACAGTATGAACATGGAATACTACTGCTTTCTACGTTATACTATCCTATAGAACACTGTAAGGAGAATTTATTGTTATGAAATGGTCGAAAATAGTCTACCGATTTTTTGGTAGAAGAGTCATTAAAACAGCATTGGCTGTCTTTTTAACCTCACTCTTATGTGAATGGATCGGGTGGCCACCAGTATTTGCTGTTATCACAGCTATCGTTACCATTGAACCTACCGTTGCAGATTCCATTAAAAAAGGGATGGTTCGTTTTCCAGCATCTGTTATTGGTTCTGCTTATGCCGTTTTATTCATCTACCTTTTTGGGAATTCACCGATTACCTACACGCTTGCAGCTTTATTTACCATTATTACTTGTTATCGTTTAAGATTACATGCAGGATTACTTGTAGCCACCTTAACATCTGTGGCGATGATTGAAGTGATTCATATTAGCTTATTCGCCTCTTTTTTTGTACGACTCGGAACAACAACGATCGGACTTCTAGTGTCGACATTAGTCAACATGTTTGTGTTACCACCTAATTATACGAAAAAGATTAGGGCTAACATCCATGATTTATTGAAGCAGACTGGTGAAGAATTAGAGATTATATTGAAGCAATTAATGGAAAAAGGTCAAATTGCAAGTAAGAAGAAAGAGATAGACCAACGATTTCTCACTTTAAAAAACACACTAGATGATACTGATAAGTTATTACACTTTCAAGCTGACGAATCGAAATATCATCGGCTAGACGAGCAAACCAAAAATGTATTTGACTATGAGCAAAAGAGTCTGACTAGTTTACGTTTAATTCATTATCATATTGGTAATTTGATCAACACCCCTACCAATAATGTTAGTTGGTCACAACAGGAATGTGAAGACATTATAAAAATGGTGGAGACATTGGTTGATTTTATGAAATACCCAGATCATTATAAGGCAAGTGCCTATCGACAGCAAGTAAAGCAGTTAATGAATCAGTTCTGGGAAAGTAAACAACCTAGAGAAGATAAGTATGATACCCTTTTTACACCGGAAGTCATTATTTTGTATGAGTTATTGTCCATTTACAATATTGTAGAAAAAATAATAGTTAATGAAAATGAAATGATGATGGATAAAGCCCCGAAGTAACCGGAGCTTTATCGGTCCATTTCTTTACCACAAGTTTGCCAGCCCTTCAGCATTAGTAGAAACATTCGTCAGGTTGTCGACACCAACCATTACTTCTCCGAAATAAATATGATTTCTAAACCAGAACTATTAATCTCTCTTCTAATCAGAATAAATGAATAATATTTACGAGAGTTAACGCTAAAAGAATTATTCTCAGTAGTTATTATTTTCTTAAACGAATGAACTTCGTTAAAATAATGAATACACAATGAAAAGAAAGAAGGTTGCTAAAGATGCGTCTTCAATCTATTGCTGAAAATGCGTTAATAATGACATTTCCCTATACTTCGGATTTATCCTCTTATTTAATTACATTGAAGAAACAATTAGATAATCAACCGCTCTTTATAGAAACAGTTATTGGTTACCAGACCATAACCATTTATTTTGATCCCTTGCAGATTACCCACCAAGAAGCAAGAAAGCTAGTAACAACTATTACGGAACATAAGTACTCCGATCAAATAGTAAGCAAACTACACCATATCCCTGTTTGTTATGATGAAACGTTTGCCTTTGATATAAAAAGTGTAACAAAAATCCATCAACTACCCTTAAAAAAGTTGATCGAATTACACACTTCCCCTACTTATTATGTTTCTTTTTTAGGTTTCTCACCGGGTTTCCCCTTCCTATCAGGAATGGATCCGAACCTAGCAACACCAAGGAAAGAAACACCAAGACTGAACGTACCTAAAGGATCAGTCGGAATAGCTGGTAGCCAAACGGGGATTTATCCCAGCACTTCGCCAGGCGGTTGGCAGATTATCGGGCGGACACCAGTTGATCTTTTGCCTTTAGCTGATGGCAAACCAACATTATTTGCACCAGGTGATAAGATTAAATTTTATCCCATCAATCAAACAGAATTTGAACAGCTTCACAAAGAGGAGCGTAGAGAAAATGACAATTGAAATAATTGAAGAAGGGTTACATACCACCATCCAAGACAGAGGACGATTAGGTTATCAATCCTATGGATTTCCGGTCAGTGGACCGATGGATGAGTTTGCTGCTCAAATGGCAAATATTCTGCTCAATAATGATCGGAATGAAGCAGTAATAGAAATGGGTTTTATAGGTCCCACTCTCCAATTTCATCAGGATGCAATTATTGCCATTACTGGAGGAAACATGTCCGCCAATTTAAATGATACCCCCATTCCACTTGCCCAACCTATTCAAGTAAAAAAGGGCGATATATTACAGTTTCGTACTGTAAAAACAGGTGGATTTGGCTATATAGCAATAAAAGGAGGATTTAACCTACCAGAAATATTGGGAAGTCGCAGTACAATCGTTAGAGCAGATGTAACAGGATTATTAGGAAGAAAGCTTTCGATTGGTGACACCATCCCTTTTTCTCATTCTTATCATATGAAAAAGCAGTTTAGCTGGGGCATTACTTCCGACCTTTTTGCCTATATTGAACAGGCTCCTAAAACAATACGATATATAGAAGGAGCCCAATATAATTGGTTTGAAGCGGACACTTTCGAACAGGAAGAATGGACGGCTTCCACCCAGTCAAACCGAATGGGCTATCGTCTAGAAGGAACACCGGTTAAGAGAAGGAACGATAAACAACTTTTAACAGAAGCAACTTTATTTGGTTCGATTCAAGTACCACCAAACGGGCTTCCCATTATTTTAATGGCGGATGGTCAACCGACAGGAGGCTATCCCAAAATTGGGCAGGTTGCTCGCGTAGATTTACGAAAAGTTAGTCAATTAAGACCTGGTCAGTCTTTTCGATTCCATAAGATAACTGTTGACGAAGCGATCACCCTTTTAGCAAGTAGAGAGCAATTAATACGTACTATTCAACGCTTTTGTCAGGAAAAATGGGGAGGGATAAAGCTGTGGCAAGAATAACATTGAATTGTGATTTAGGTGAAAGCTTTGGAAAATATCAAATTGGTAATGATGAGGCAATCATTCCATTAGTTGATGCGGTTAATATTGCATGTGGTTTTCATGCAGGTGACCCCCATACGATGAATAAAACGGTACAGTTAGCTAAACAATATCAGGTTAATATTGGGGCACATCCTGGATTTCAAGATTTACAAGGTTTCGGCAGAAGAAAAATTGATATACTTCCAGAACAAGCCTATGACTTGGTTGTTTATCAGTTAGGCGCATTACAGGGATTTGTGACCGTACATAACATGCAGTTAGCTCATGTTAAACCACATGGAGCTTTGTACAATATAGCATGTAAAAACCGTGTGCTTGCGGATGCCATCGCACAAGCAGTATATGATGTAGATCCGAACTTGGTTTTAGTAGGACTTGCTAAGAGTGAGTTGATTAACGCTGGAGAAGAGTTTGGATTACAAATAGCCAATGAAGTGTTTGCGGACAGAACCTACCAGCCAGATGGCAGCTTAACACCCCGAAATGAACCAAATGCAGTTATTCACGATACTGCTAAAGTTATTAAACAAGTGGAAGAAATGGTCACAGAAGGCAAAGTTACTGCTGTTAATGGTGATAAAATCAATATTAAAGCAGATACCATTTGTGTGCATGGAGATACACCAGAAGCATTGAGCTTAGTTCAAGCCATTCGGAAAGTAATTATATAAATAAACTGTACATTTGTACAAAATAAATACTGCTTCTCATGAAGAGAAGCAGTTACCGATAACGATATTTCAATAAACACTGATCTAAAAAATCTTTCGGTAATTTTTTGACCGCTCGTTGCCATAGATTAATGTGTATAAAGGCAAATATGCTCACAACTGTAATGATTGACATTGGATAGTACAGCACTACCACTACAAATACCGCGCCAATTACTCCTATTAACATAATATCAGGTAGGATGGTAACCGAAGCAATCCAGGCATTTTTCCATAACTTTAATCCTTTTAAATGAGTAGTGGCCGTTAATGGCAATATTGCTATGAATGTAAAAATGAAGATACTTACAGCAAACAACCATATCACTTGCATGAATAAGTGCAGAAATCCGGTTAATGTTGGAAGGATGCTCGCATTCAAAGCTAAAATAATGGCGATGACACCGACATTGATGCCAAGAAATAACGTATTCTTAAAATTCATTTTAAACGCATGGAAAAATGTCTTCCATATCCCTATGATATCTACACCATGCTTCGACCATTCTAAAACAACTGTATACATAGCAACAGTTGCGGGAATTACCGTAATAATCCCTAATGAGAAGAAAAACCATAATAACTGCAATGTTAAAAACGAAGCAAATACATGCAAAATGCGAAACAGCATTGCCTCTGTCTGGTTCATCCCATCACCCATTTCTCCTATATTATTTTAGAAAGATTTGTTAACATTATTGCCGATTTCTAAAATAATAAACGTAACTGAAGAAATAAAGGATTAAATTTCACCAGAATCTCTAATAATTAATTCAGGATCAACATACACAGCTTTTTGCACCTTTCTGTCATTAATTAAATCGTGCAGTATATTAGCTGATAACCTACCAATTTTCACCTGATCCTGTTTAACTGTTGCCAAGGCAGGGTCACTATATCTACATGCTTCGATATCATCACAACCAATTATTTTAATATCTTCTGGTACAGATAACCCCCACTCTTTAATCGCTTTCAACGCGCCTAATGCCATCATATCAGAAACAGCATAGACAGCTTCTGGTATACTTCCCTCCTTTAAAATTTCTTTCATTTTTTCATAGCCACTTTCTTCAAAAAAGTTCCCATATTTTATCCATTCATCTCGAAGGTCCATTCCGAAATCTTTCATTGATTGAACATAAGCATTTTTCCTAACATTAGAGATAGTCGAATCTTCTTGTCCTCCGATAAACGCCAATTTACGAATACCATTTAAATAAAAATATTCGACTACCTGCCTAGATATTTTATTATTATCCGTCATCACATAACTCGAACGCTCGCCGGATAATTCTAAATCGACAGCAACTGTTGGAATGTCACTCTGATCTAATTGATAGACCGCTTCCTCGATATACTCTCCTGCAATGATTAAACAGCCATCAAGCTGATAGTGCTTCGCCCGGGCTACATAATCCTCTTTTCCAAAATTAAAAGACTGGTTGGAAAAAACGAGAATATCATAACCGAGTTGTCCTATTACATTTTTAAAAACATTGATTACTTGGTTGAAAAAAGGATGGTTAAATTCTACATTTACCTCACCTGCATAAATGAGCCCAATCATGTTAGATTTTTTCGTTGCCAAAGCTTTTGCTGAAAAACTTGGTTGATAGCCTGTATCTTCAATCACTTTCTTGACTTTTTTAATTGTTTTGGGGCTAATGCTCCCCGTTTGGTTAATTACCTTTGATACAGTACCTGGTGAAACCCCTGCCATTTTTGCAATATCTCTTATCGTCAACTTCATGATTTAATCCCTCTGCCTCTTTATCTAGTTGAAATGCACGAGTATACGAAACATTCCATACTCTATTTTTAGCTTTTTACTGCCCCTTCTGTCAAGCTAGAAATAAATAGTCGGTTTAATAATAAGAAAATAATGATTAGTGGAACAGTAGCCCAGAATGTTCCAGACATAATCATTCCATTATCCCGAACATAATTATCAATCAGACCACGCAAGGCAACCTGGATCGTATAGGAAGATTCTTCCCGTAACACTACTAATGGCCAGAGGAAATCATTCCAAATATACATAAACCGAATAATTGCCAGAGTTGCAAAAGCTGGAATAATTACCGGTACTGCAATATTCCAATATACTCGAAAATTGGAGCACCCATCTATTTTTGCTGCGTCAACCAATTCATCTGGTACATTACTACTGATATACTGACGCATCCAAAATATCCCGAATGCATCAATCAATCCCGGAAAAATAATCGCTTTTAAGTCATTTAACCAATCCAATTTTGTAATGATAAAGTATTGAGGGATTAAGCCTAATTGTGGAGGAATCATCATCGTCACTAAGATCGCGATAAATAAAAAGTTCCGTCCTTTAAACCGTAATTTCGCAAACGCATATCCAGCTAAAGAACATAAAAACAATACCCCGATTGTCGTAATGGTTGAAACGAGAAAAGAATTCCACATTGCTCCAAAAAATTCAATCGTGTTAATAACGTTCTTAAAATTCGTTACCAATTCAGCACCAGGTATAAAAGCTGGTGGAACATTGTTGATCACACTATTATGATTTGTCGCCATCACAAACATCCAGTAAAAAGGAAAGATGGAAAGGACAGCGGCGGCAGCTAAGATTACATAAATAAACCCTTTCGCCGTCGTATTTTTTGCTTTCATCGAAGCTTGTGTACTCATATTCATTCCTCCTAACGTCCAATCCTATTTGCAACAAAGACATTAATACTTGAAATGATGATAATAATCACGAATAAAATAATAGCGGTTGCGGAAGCAGGTCCGAACGCAAGGTTCGCAAATGCTTCACGATATAAATAAAGCACGACCGTAATACCTTCTTCGCGATATGTACGTCCAATATAAATTAATGGCTCCGTAAATAATTGCAATGCGCCAATCGTTGAGGTGAAGACAGTTAAAATAATGATTGGCCGCAACATCGGAATCGTTATATATTGAATCTTCTGTCTTACCGTAGCACCATCTATAACAGAGGCTTCATATAATTCATTCGGGATGCCCTGAAGACCAGCTAAATAAATAATGGTGTTGTACCCAACCCATCTCCAAAAAAACATCGTTGCTATTGCCACCTTGACACCCCACTCTGAGGTGCCCCAAGTAATGGGATCTACGCCAAACCAACTTAAAATTACATTCATCAATCCGAATTCCTGACTATTAAACATGACGCCAAACACAATGGCAACAGCAACAGTTGATGTTACATAAGGCATAAATATCGAAATACGAAAAAAACTTTTCATTCTAATGAGCGCTGAATTCAATGCATATGCCAATATAATGCCTATGATTAATTGTGGTAACGTTCCTAAAATCCACATAATTAATGTATTACTTAGTGATTTCCAAAAGATCGGATCAGTCAGTATCCACTTGAAGTTTTGCAACCCGACATACTCCATTTCACCAAGTCCATTCCATTTCTGAAAACCTAGATAAAAACTGAAAAGAATCGGAAATAATCCAAAAACAGCGAATAAAAGAAAGAATGGTGAAACATACAGATAGCCTGAAAATGCTTCTTTTCTCTCTTCATTCCAAAATTTACGATTTTTACGAGATTGGGAATTAACATGTTCCACTTGTGTACAACTCCTCTCTATTTTCCGTTATGCAATGAGGCTGAGACAAAAGTATTTTTTATCCAGCAAACCCTAACCATAAATGGGACGAATACCCACTTCGTAAATATACTCTGCTTTCCGTGGGCTTGCCCTCAGCCTCATGCAAATTTGAGGGAACAAGCTATATTATTATTGTCGTTCTAATTGTGATTCAATTCGACTGATTGCAGCATCCCATTCCTCTTGTGGATCTGCTCCTTCCACCGCTACATTAGTCAGAGCTGTCACAATCTCGTCATTTGCAATCGAGTAATTTACTCCCATGTACACAGGCTGAACAGATTCGGCTGCTTCAGCAAATATTCGAGCAGTTTCTGCTCCACTGAAATAGTCATCTGTAGTTGCCAAAAATTCTTCATCTTCATATACTTCAGGTGCAGATGGGAATAGCCCATTGTTATGAAACGATTTTAATTGAATTTCAGGTGATACTAGCCATTCAATAAAGTCATATGCTTCCTCCGGATATTCTGACTCTGCTGGTATCGCTAAGAACGAACCACCCCAGTTTCCTGCACCTTCCGGTATCGTGGTTAAAGACCAGTTACCACCAGAATCAGGCGCATTTCCTTTAACATTGGCAATCATCCAAGCAGGAGCGCCGATTAGAGTAGCATAGCTACCGTCCTCCATTGCACTGCCCCACTCTGGCGACCATAATGAATTTTGTCCTACGAATCCTTCCTCAATCATTTTAGTTGTAAAGTCGTATGCATCTTTTACAGTGTCCTCCATAATTAATTCGTCATTTTCATTAAAATATTGCAGATCCTGTTGATCACGGATCGCATTAAACATCAGTTCTGGACTATCTGTGATTGGTTTACCAGTTTCTTCGTAAATTTTCTGAGCTGCTTCATAATAAGCATCCCAGGTATCTATTTCAGCAGCCAATTCTTCCGGATCTGTCGGAAATCCAGCCTCTTCCATTACATCAGTGCGATAGAACATTGTAGTTGGACCAATATCTGTTGGTAATCCTAATTGAAAGGAACCATCGACACTTTCTGCTTGGAGCCATTTCCAATCCAAGTATTTATCTTTAATGTCTGCTGCACCATAGTCATACAAATTATAAAATTGATCACTAGCCTCCATAAATTTCGCTACATTACTTATTTCAATCATCGAAATATCAGGCGCACCACTGCCAGCAGAAATCGAAGTAAATAAGTTATTATGCACATCTTCCATTTCACCTTCATTAATATTGATTGAAATATTAGGATTTTCAGCCATATATTCATCTGCTAAGACATCGTAACCAGCACTACCAAATACCCAAAAGTTCAATTCAACCGTTTCACCACTTGCTGCTCCATCTCCATTATCATTTGTTTCTGTTGTTTCACTGTTATCGTTAATACCTGAAGCATTATTCCCGCTACTGTCATCATCACTACATGCCACTAACATCATGAACAAGCCTACGGTTAACAAACTAATTAACCACTTTTTCATTTTTCTAACCCCCATTGATTTTAAATTTAATCATACTTCCTAACCTTTCTTTAACAAGTAAAAATCGTACGGTAAAACTTCTTGTATAAAATGCCAAATGCTTGATGTAAGATGACTGACTCAGCAGATCTAAAGGAAACCGGTTTCGTTATTCAGTTAAAAATTAAAGCATTTACATTCTCTGCAGTAAAATGTAATCGCTTTCTACAATGATTATATTTTGTGAAAACAAAAAAATCAATACTTTTTTATGAAAGATTAATTAATAAATTATCTTTATAAAGAAATCGCTTTCTTTTTGGATAGAATGCTAGCTAATATTAGCGAAAAAATAAGCAACATAGTAAGATTTTCTATAATTATAGAAAATCAAGTATAACCTATCGTAAAAAAAAGAAGCCACTCCTCAATTTGGGAGTAGCTTCTCGTCTATTATTTCATTTCCGGAATTACTCTTACTTCCTTCTTCATTTCTGATTTACAGATGGGACATGTAGGTTCTTTTTCAAATGAATAATTCTCACGCATCCAGCCTTGACAATCATCACTTACACAGGACCAAACGTTTGTCTCGACATTTTCTACAGGCTCTTTCTGATTATTAAAATAAGCCATACGGCACTCCCTTTCATGGGTGATACCTCTATTATACGCTTATTTGTCCATAAATACAAAGTTATCTGGAAAAACCTTTTAATGTGAATCGATAACGGTAAGACCGATTCGCATGTAATCGATATTCCGGATGAACCTGTTGTCCCCAGCTATCATCGCCTCCCACACCCATTTGCCAACCATTAATTCGAACAGAAACTTTATCTGACTTAGGCAGTTTGTAATGATGACTGGCTTCCTCTAATTCAAATGGTGTATAAGCGAGCGCGTTCACTTCTACTGTTGGATCTCCTGTTATTTTCAAACCATTGCCTTCTCGATCGGAAAGCTCAAACCAACGGACACCACATTTATTTCCACTTTCCTGTGGTTTTAAGTACGGTTGCAATTGATCTTTTACTTTTCCCTTGTGAATTGCTATTTTACCGCTTTTTTGGCGATCCCAGTAGGTTTCATGAGGCCCTTTGCCATACCAAGTGATATTTTCAAACTTATCTGCAAGCTCAAAGCGCATACCTATCTCTGGTATATCCGCTGTTCCTTCGCCCGGCAATAATAGCTGCTCTATTTCAATTGTTCCAGTCGCATCAATACTGTAGGTTAATCTCACCCTTGAATGGGTGGAAGTAGGGAGTTGATAGTGTGCTTCAACCTCTACTTTTGTTTCTCCAATATTGACCGCAAAATGACTTAATTGTCTTTCAAGACTTGCTTCGCGCCATTCTCCGCTCGTTTGATCAACCTTTGCGCCCCGATCATTATCTGTCATTGCTCGCCAATAATTCGGTACAAATGGTTGCTTGATGATCTCTTGATCACCAACTTGATACGAGGATAATAATCCAGATTCCTTATCAAACGTAACGACAAATTGCTCACCGGTAATGCGATAAAGGTTAGCATCTTCTTCCAAATTCACGTTGCCGCTGACAGCCTCTTTATTTGAAGAAGCAGGAACAATAAATTGCTCAAATGCCACCTCGTGATCCGTTCTCGCCCAGAATGGTGGTCGATCATAAATAACTTGTAGTGTAACAACCTGCTCTTTTATTTGTTGAAATTGGGAAAATTGATAAGATAATTGTACAACCTGCTCACTGCCAGCTTCAGCATCTAATGGATGAACCCCAGACTCTAATACTTCCCCATTCTCTTCAACTGTCCAAACTAGTTTAAAATCTTTTAAACTTTGAAAAAGGTGTTTATTCATCACTTTAAATTCGCCTGTCTTCAAATTAACGATTTCGAAGTCAATATTTCGGTAGCAAGCCTTTGTTTCTATCAATTTAGGCGAAATAGTGCCATCAGCAAATATTAGCCCATCTCCAGCAAAATTACCATCATGTGGCGATTCACCAAAGTCCCCACCATAAGCAAGAAATTCTGTTCCATCTTTTGTTTGATGTCTTAATGCTTGGTCCTTCCAGTCCCAAATAAATCCACCTTGCAAGGAAGGATACTTATCAAACAACTCCGTATATTTGTGCAGATTACCTGTTGAATTCCCCATGGAATGACTATATTCACACAAAATATAAGGCTTCTTTTCACCTGGCTGATTAGCATAAAACTCTAACTCTTGTGGACTGCGGTACATCGTTGTCTCGATATCAGATGCACCATCAGATTGCCGATAATGAAATACCCCTTCATAATGAACAAGGCGAGTAGGATCTGTCTTTTTAAAATAGTCATACATCTTCAAGAAATTATCACCACCAAATGATTCATTACCGAGTGACCAAATGATGATGGATGGATGGTTTTTATCACGTTCATACATAGATTGACAACGATCTAGTACATTTGCTGTCCACTCTGGTTTACTTCCAGGTAGAGCGTCTTCCAATGTTTTCTGACCGTAACGCCAAGTACCATGCGTTTCCAAGTTGGTTTCGTCAATCACATACAGTCCGTATCGATCACATAAATCATACCATTTGGGATGATTGGGATAATGGGATGTGCGAACCGCATTAATATTATATTGCTTCATCAGAACGATATCATCTATCATATCTTGTTCTGTTACAGCGCGTCCCCGATCTGCTGTAAATTCATGACGATTTACCCCTTTAAAAATAATCCGCTTTCCATTGATATGCATAATATTGTCGATCAATTCAAATTGACGGAAGCCTACTTTTCTCGCAAAAACTTCATGAACCTCCCCATTGTCACCAGTTAGTGTGAAAACAAGTGTGTACAAATATGGGTCCTCTGCACTCCATTTTTTAGGATTTTGTATCGTCGTTGTCGTTATTACTTCTGATTTTTCTTTAGCTGCAATATCAAGTTCGATTGACTGCTTGGTAACAACTTCGTGCTCATCTGTTAATAATTCTACTTCTAAGCGACTAGCAGCGAATGATTTTTGAAAATAGTTGATTAGCTTTGCTTGTACTTCCAGCTCAGCATTTTCATAGCTGTGATCAAAGGATGTACGAATTCGATGATCATATAAGTGGAGATCAGGTAGAGCATATAAGTAAACATCACGGAAAATTCCACTCATACGCCAGAAATCCTGATCCTCTAACCAACTAGCATCTGCCCAACGATATACCTCTACCGCTAGTTTATTTTCTCCACTTTGCAAATATGGAGTCAGGTTAAATTCCGCTGGTGTAAATGTATCCTCACTATATCCCACTAGCTCTCCATTTAACCAGACGTAAAAAGCTGCCTCTACTCCAGCAAAATGTATCACTACAGGAAGATTAGTCCAATCTTCAGGCACCTCAAAGGTTGTCACGTATTGACCAACTGGATTATAATTGGTAGGTGCAAATGGTGCTTCAATGTCATCATGTTCAATCCACGGATATCTTGTATTGACATATTGAGGGTAATCATAGCCTTCTAATTGCCAATGAGCAGGCACCTGTATCTTATCCCAGTTGGAAACATCATAATCTGTTTGGTAAAAATCTTTCACTCTTTTATCTGGATTTTCCGAAAAATGAAAAGACCATTTACCATTTAGATTTTGATAATAGGGTGACTTCTGTTCTTGTTGTGACAAAGCCTGTTCTCGACTTAGATAAGGAATCGCTAAGGCATGCTGTGGCATACGGTTTAATTGAAATATCTCTGGATTATTATTCCACTCTGGATAACCATTCTTCGGTGGTGTGTAATGCAATTTCGATTTGTTTAACATCTAAAAGCCTCCCTGTTTTTTGTAATCGGATACATTAAGTTATCATATATATTGAGTTTTCTTACGTAGTATAATAAAATAATTAGTAAAACTAGTCAAGTTAAATTTTACTTATTTTACTAAAGGTAGTGAATAGTATGGCAACTATTAAAGAAATTGCAGAAAAAGCTGGTGTTTCCATCGCCACAGTTTCTCGTGTATTAAATTACGATCCAAAATTATCAGTAAGTGATGAAACTAAAAAGAGAATCTTTGAAATTGCAGAATCACTCTCCTACCAAAAAAAAGCACCACGAAAAAAATTAACGAGAAGAATAGCTTTTGTACATTGGGTAACAGAAGCTGAAGAACTTACCGATTTATATTACATGGGGATCAGACATGGAATTGAAGAACAAGCCAATCAACATCATCTCCACTTATTAAAGTATACGGTACATGAATTGGATGATATTCCGAAAGATATAGACGGGATTCTTGCAGTAGGTCGTTTTAGCAAAAAACAAATTGAACAATTCAAACAGCTAACACAGCATATTGTCTTGGTCGACTCGGATTTTGAACATAGCGGTTGTGATGCAGTACTGACAGACTTTAAAACCGTCATTAAGCAGGCTGTCGATCATTTATTAGCGAAAGAAGTAATAAAAATTGGCTTTATTGGTGGTAAAGAAACATTACAAGGAACAATCAGCCCTACCACTGATATTCGTGAGCTTTACTTTAGAGATTATATGAAACAAAAAGGATTATTAGAGGAACAGTTGATCTTATTAGATCATTTTAATGTCGACAGTGGTTATCGTTTAATGAAGCAGTTTTTACCACAAACACCGACTGGTAAGACAGGATTTATCACTGCAAATGATCCTCTGGCTATTGGTGCACTGAAAGCTGTGAATGATGCTAAAATGGACATCCCTGATCAAGTTAGTTTAATCGGTATCAATGATATCAGCGTTTCGAAATATGTCTATCCAGCACTAACAACTGTTCGAATTGAGAAAGAACTAATGGGAAAAACAGCAATAGATTTAATGATGGAACGGTTGCGGGATGATCGACAAATTTGCAAAAAAGTTTACATTGATACTACTTTAATTGAAAGAGAAACAACCTGATAGTCAATCAGGTTGTTTTATTTGTAATGGTTGCTTTTAAAGTATGCAGTGTTTGGGCATCTTTTCGAAATTGTCTCTCGTCATCACCTTTAACAAATTCCATTAATACATATCGGTCACGACCATCTTGCTGGATTGCCGTTAAATATTGCTGCCATTCTCCCTCACCACTCATCAACTCTAAACGATCCTCAAATGAATGCCAATGAAAAATATGAACATTGGTAAGCCAATCCTTCACTAAATCAATACTCGCTAAACGTTCTTCAACTGATACACCATTAGACGGCTGCCAGTATAAGAAAAGATTATCGTGATCTATCTCTTCCATCAGCTGTCTTGCACTTTCTTTCGTATCTGTTAGCGTGTTATCATGATACTCTAAATGGACCGTAATCCCTTCTTCAGCGGCTAAACCTGCAATTCTCTGGGCATCCTCAACTACTTTCTTACGATAGTGCTTATCCGCTTCTTTACTTCCTTGAACACCAGCCCAGACCCGAATCGCGGGTGCTCGTAATTTCTTTGCCGTTTCAAGAACAGTCGTGAAGTCATATTCATTTCCAGCATGATCGGCTAAGCGATAATAGGACCCGTAGGAACTTACGTTTAATCCTCGTGATCTTGTAACTTCCCCTACTTTTTCAGCATGCTCGTAATCTCCTGGTGGTACATGGATATCTCCACCCCATTCAATCCCATCTAATGATTCCTCCATCGCTAAATCGACAATTTGTTCCGGTGTTTTATCACGAAATGTTACCGAGCATAAACCTATCTTCATGGTTAATCTCCTTTCTTTAGGGCATTTTTAGCAACTGTTCTTTCGAAACAGACACTAGAGCGGTTCATCGTTGAAACATTTAGATAATTCTTTCGATTTTATGCACAATTTAAAATGAGAAATCGACAAGGGTTTGCTTGCCGATTTCTAGGTTAGGATTGCAATAATGTTTCTAAAAATATCTTTGTTTTATCATGATTCTCAGAATTAATCGGAATAATTATCACTCTGTCCTGAAAGAGGTCAATATCATTGAACACATCCAATTGATTGGTATCAATTCCGTAGACAGATTCCGTTCCAAATTCATATAATTCTACACCATTTTCCTCCAACAATGACAATTCAACTACTTCATTTATTTCTAATATTCCTTCCTGTTCCACCATTTGTGCGGCTATTGTTTCATTAGTTACAATAATATCCACCATGTTAGCTCCAATACTTGCCCAAAACTTTTGCACATCTGCATATGACAAATCTGCAATAGAACCACCGCCAGAAGTAATATTATTGATTGCTACTAGAAAATCATCAAAATACTTCTCATTCACCTCATTGGTGAATTGTTCGGTAATATCAAAAGGTATTTCACTAACAACCATAACCTCATAAGTATCCTCTTTCTCCCCAAAAACTGTCGATAAAATAGAGACAAGAAAAGCTACCCCTAGTACAATTCCAATGATGTGGACTTTGTAATATTCCCAAATATAATCTATCGCTTCTTTAAAAGACATCGTTTTCAATGTTTCCCATAATTTTTTCATCGTGCAACTTCTCCCCCTGCTAGCAATCTATCTTTAACTATGAGTATATCATATTCATGAGAAACTGAAATCGCATTCTTGTATTTTACACAAAGTTTCCATTTTAGTCCCGATCACTTTCCGAAGGTTGTAATTGATGTTTCAGCCAATCATATGATTTACGTCCACTAATTTCGTGCACACCAGGAAAAATATCATATCCAAATTTTTCAGGGCGATTATGATAATACTTTTCTATTTCAGCGATTGCCTCTTTTACATACTTATTGGGGAAAATAGGGTCCTTTTCACCTGATTCAATAAATAAGCATCTTGGTGAGATCAAAGATATCCATTCTGGCAATTCCGCATAATTTAAAATGCCTGGTATATAATTGTCGATACAGTGATGCATAGCCATTATGCTTCCTTTAAACGTGTTCGGGAATCCTGTCAGAACCGTTGCACGAACTCGGAGATCCAGTGCTGCGGTATACGTAGTAATAACTGCTCCTCCGGAAAAACCCATCATACCAATCCGCTCACTATCTACTTCTGTACAAGTCTCCATATAATCTAATAAACGACGTGCTTCCCAAATTCGTAAACCAGCTAATGTTTTTCCTTCCATTAAAAGGTTGGTTGCCATTGACTCACAGGAATTAATTTTGCCTGCTTCCTTATCTCGTGTAAGTCGACGATCCCCGAATCCGATTACTTCCGGGGCAAAAACTTTAAACCCACGTTTCACCAGCTCCACTGCGAATTGTTTATGAATACCCAGCTCGCCTTGCTCTTCTTCACCAATTTTTGTCAGTCCTACTGCTTCTTTCACTCCATAGCCGTGACCGTGAAGCGCTAATACAGTTGAATAGACTTGTGATTCCTTTTTAGGTGTCAGTATATAGACAGGGATAGAGATTAAATCGGTGACTGGTAAAGAAATCAGTTCTCTTGTATAATCATCAAAATTTGTTGTTTCGATTAGTTCTGGTTTCATCTCCAGTCTCGTTTCATCTAAATAAGAAAAATCACCTAGTAATTCTAACAAACTACTTTTTAATGTTAGTTTGCGTTCAACCGGTCCTACTGCCTTAACGGTATCTTCTAAGGCATTATCATAAAACTGGTTAAACAATCGATCTAGTTGATTCATATGTCCAACTCCTTTTCAATAACTTAACAGAAAATGAAAACGTTTTATATAATGATTCTATTATATACGATTTTTATTCTTTTAAAAAACAAAAAAATGGAAAAGGAGCTCAAAAAATGAAATCTGTAATTTATTTCATCAAAATAGCCTATAAAGTATGACTATGCTGAGTGAGAGCATACAGAGTTTAGCACCGTGATAAAATATTGGGATTACCGTGTGGAAAACTCGAATAATTATATGAATGTTCATACAACATAAATCGGATAATTGTGTGGAATTTTCATAATTTATTTCAGATGTATCAATGAAACAGATACATTTAGAATGAAAGTAATATTTTTTAAAATACCTTTTACTACGAATAGTCATTGTTTTATTGACAGCAAAGTTCTCTTATGCAGTCTTAGGGGTGATGCCCCTAACAAGCGAATTTGATGGACATCCAATTTCAGTGACGAGACATTCGTCTTGTGTTGCCTTAGGGGCACCTGTCGGGAAAAAAAGACTATCAGAAACAACAAATCATGACGCCTCTTACTTGGCGTCATGATTTGTTAGTTACACAAAATAATAAACCTTAAATTTCAATTTAACCTTTTCGTAGATAGTAAGCGTGTTCCTCATCGATGCGTGTACGTAGCACGGTCTAACGCCGACGAACGTTAGCTTTAACGGCGTCTCGGATCGGCATGGATCCAGTATTGAGTTCGAGAATCTGCTGGCCGATGCGGGATTCGTGAAGCAACTCGGCGAGAGTTTCAGCGACATCAGCGCGAGATATTTGTCCGTGGAACTCGGCTGGTCCTAGTGAAACGGTGCCAATTCCGGAATCGTCGACAAGCAATGACGGGCGAAGAATCAGCCAATCTAGATCGCTACGACTAAGCGCGATGTCTGCTTTCTTCTTCGCAGCAAAGTAATACTCGACCTCATTGCTGAGGTTCCGCTCCCGCCAAGACTCTGGGAGTACCGAAACAAGCGCAAAACGGTCGACTCCTGCTCGGCGAGTCGCCTCGATCGCTTTTGCGACGCCGTCGTCATCGATCGCCTTTGTGTCCTCCATGTTGCCTCCATTAGACCCTGCACTGAACACGATGGCGTCAGCGTTGCCGAAGGCCATCGCCAGGGCTTCCACGGTCATCCTGGTAAGATCCCCGACTACCGAATCGATACCTCGCGTTGCGAGGTCTGCCCGCTGTTCATCGCGGCGCACGAGCCCGTGAACGGTATCTCCCTTGGAGAGAAGCTTCTGCGCAAGCAGCCCCCCGATCTTGCCCGTGATCCCAATGATAAACACATCCATACTTTTATTTCCGCTTACTGTATCTTTTAGCAATTGGCTTCTTGCCATAGTTTTTCAGCCCCTCACATTGTAATGTCATGAAATGAAAATTCTCACTATAGATTGTATTGATTTCCTAGAACGTTCTTGAGTTCACAACGTTCCACAAAATCGGATGTTTCCGGCTGACTCCATCTTTCACCTCTTTTGAAATACGGTACCCTTACCGTTGCTGCTGCCTGCACTACCCTTATTCAAACAGCGATTTGCACATGTAAAAAACTATAGAAAATTATACCCATATGAATTTACGTATTTCGAAATCTACAATCCTCTGACTTGATATAACAGCTGCCTAATCTCCTCCTCATGCCTGTCGCTCCCCAACGGATAACGACTAAAATTGAGAAAACGTAAATGTTGATGTTTCAGAGGCATACGTTTTCTTTTAGACTCAAAGTTAGAAAGAAACAACGCCTCCACCATGCAGTTAGTCTGATTTCCATTAATGGATTGAGCCATCCGTTTTTCTCGATATTTTTACAAATCGTCGTTTACATCTTGACCAACTGGTAGATGTCATCGATCTCATACCTGTTCCCAACTGCTGTATACACAACCTTCCAGACACATCTTATCTGGATGAAGTACCAGTCGCTTTACTTCCGAATAGCGACCAGATAGGAGAGTAGGAAAAAGGAAACCACATTCCTTTCCTTTTGCTCGGCTTGGAAATGTATCCCGCCAAGCGGAATGAATCTAATTTCCGTGTTGAGGGCAATAGGACATCTTTTTCAGGGTTAAAACGAAAGCAAGCTCCTTGATCGTAAATTGGTCACAATGTAGTTAGACTGTAAAACTAAAAAAGTCAGTTACGAAAGGAGCCTATATTCTATGGCCTAAATAAGGAATTTATTTGATTATTTCTGCTAAAAACTGTATTCCGCCTCTTTCTCTCCACGAATTTGCGTATATGTTTCTGTTAATACAACCGTGTCCTCAATCAACCGATCTATTCTGAATAACACATCATCATTCGTAAGTTCTTTTCTATAAAAATCCTTTTCTTCGATAAATACATAGGTCTGTACAACTTGTGCCTTCATATAAAATAAGATTGGCTTTAATTGCTGTTCTGCAATTAAGTAATGCTTTGGTGAACCTGCCGTTACAAGAATACTGACCACTTTATCACGAAAAGCATTAATAGGAAGTAGATCAAATAAGTTCTTTAACGTAGCAGGTATGGAAGCCTGAAAAATAGGCGTTCCAATAATGATTGCATCTGCTTCCATTACTGTTCGCGCAACATATCCAGTATCACCTTCATATTCCCTATAGTCACGTCCGTCACTAAATTGAACATCGTATTCTGCTAAATCAATCAATGTAATCTCAGTATTGGGGTAGTTTTCCATGAAAGCTTTTATGGTGTAATTCATAGCAGTTCTTGTTTTCGTACCGACATTTGAACCAGATAATCCGACAATCTTCACTTTAACTCCTCCTTGCTTTTTGCTGTATATTTCTTGATGGCTGGCATGATTTCTGTGCCGATGCACTCAATATTTTTCATGGCTTTATCAAACGGTATGCCACCAAAGTCGATTTGTGCGATATAACGCTGATGACCAAATTGTTCATGCTGGTAGAGGATTTTTTCGATGATTCCCTGAGGGCTTCCGACATTTAAAACATTATGCGGATTTGGCCCCTGGGCATAAAATTGCTTTGGAAAACCCTGCCCGTTCGTATGCTTTAATCCTTCATCTAGGTGAGGATAAAAATCTTTAAATGCCTGTTGTGATGTTTCTGCTGCATAGAAAAGGCCTGACAATGCAACGGGTAGTTCCGAGGGATCAAAACCATTATTTCGTGCAGATTCCCTATAGGCATCAATAGATTTCTTTACATTTGAAGCAGGGCCAGCCAGGTGGCCAATAAACATCGGTACACCGGCGAGACCCGCCTTAATTGCACTAGCTGGTGTTCCGCCAACCGCACGCCAAATGGGCATCCAATCGTTTTTGGGACGCGGAAGAACTTCTGCATTTTTTAATGGAGCACGGAATTGTCCATTCCAATTCACCTTTTTTTCTTCATTAATCTTTAATAACAGATCAAACTTTTCTTCGTATAATTCCTCATAATTACGAAGATCATAGCCTAATAAATCAAAGAGTCCTACTCTTGAGGCACGCCCTGCTACAATTTCCGCACGCCCCTTTGAAATCAAATCAATCGTAGCGAAGTTCTCATATACGCGCACTGGATCTGATGTACTGATAATCGTAGAAGAACTCCCGAGTTTTATTTTGTCTGTCGCCTGAGCTATAGCTGCAAGAAGAACAGCATGTGCCTGCGTGGCAAAGTTCGCCTGATGACTTTCACCTATACTAAAAAAATCAATACCTGCTTGCTCGGCAAACTTCGCATATTCAATAAATTCGTGCATGCGTTGTTCTGCTGAAATTCTTTTCCCTGTTGAAGGATTAGGTAAGTGATCACCTAATGAAAACACACCAAACTCCATACCTTTACTTTCATCAATACGATATTTTTCCATTCCTTCTTCCTCTCCTTCCATAATTTTGTATTAATAATCCTTGTGAGTTTACATGAAAACGAACCACGAAAAAGTTTACTCTAGAGCATCAATTTCCTTATCAACTGACATAAAATAAAACTCCCATCAGTAGAATTTTCTCTGATGGTTACTTGCACCAATCGAGATGTTAGCGTCAGTTATCCCCCGCCTAAACTTCTTCGTTCCGCTAAAATTTTCAGGCGGGAGTCTCATCGAATGGTTGCACCTTGATAAAAAAATTGTTTATTCTTACGTGGCTTCAACAGGGACATTCACTTTTTAAAATCTCCAAGGAAGCTCATGGTATGGTCATGTAGGCATACCCTATTTGTGTTCAAAAAATTGATGCCGTTTATTTCACCGATCTTCTTAACGGTTTATATGGCTTTTTTCGCTTCAATTTCAATCGAAATTTTAATTTCGTCTCCCACAACAACGCCGCCCGTCTCCAATACGGTATTATATGTCAACCCGTAATCCCTACGGTTGATTTTCCCTTTTCCGCTGAATCCTGCCACTTCATTACCCCAGGGGTCTATCCCTTGTCCTTCAGACGTAACAGAAAATGTTTCGGAGTTGATTGTTCCACAAAGCGTCAGATCGCCGGTCACGTCATATTCTCCGTCACCTGTTTTTTCAATATTTGTTGCTTTGAACGTCATTTTAGGATACTGTTCCACATTAAAGAAATCAGCTGAACGCAGATGATTATCCCGTCCTTCATTTCGAGTATCCACACTTGCCATATCGACAACAAACTCAATATTTGCAGTTGTTAAATCATCGGGATCCGTTTCAATCTTAGCTTCAAAGTCATGAAACGTGCCTTTTGTTTTCGAAACCATCATATGTTTCACTGAGAAGTCAAGACTGCTGTGTGCAGCATCGACCGTCCATTTGGTTTTAGTCATGATTAATCTCCCTTCCATAATTATCCCCATGTGCTGGATTCACCTCGAAATTGCCGAGGATGTTTGTATTATTACTTTTCAAATGCAGGATCAATATGTCCCGTTCCAATACCTCCAATCATTTATTTTTTAAACACCTTTTGTTTTTCCAACACATGATGTATTATTTATTATAGGTACCGTGTGAAGATGGAACAACCAGTATTTTCGGCTTTTTATCGTATAAACAACAATTCCATTAAAATGTCTAAAAAATTGAAGGGAGACACTTACATGACTCAAGTGAAAACAGACCCGCGTATACTACGTACACGTAAGTTAATAATGGATGCTTTTATTGAACTCTCAAGGAAAAAAGAATTTAAAGATATGACGATCAAAGATATTACGTCTGAAGCAACGGTTAACAGAGCGACATTTTATTATCATTTTATGGATAAATATGACTTAATGGAAAAAGTGTTAAAAGAAGATTTGATGCTCAATGTAAACAATGAAATCGCTGACCATGATGAACTTAATCAGGAAACAATTGTCAGTATTTTCCTATCCGTAACAAACTTCCAAAAATCCTTGTTAACAAAATGCAGGAGAAGTTTCGAGGCTTTTAAAACAACTATTGAAGCAATTATTATAGAAGAACTTAAAGATATTTTTTATCAGATGTTATTGAAGCAATCACCTTCAACCAGTGATCATTCCCTAAGAATTGCGGCTGTTATGTTAAGTTGGGGCATTTACGGGGCTTCCATGGATTGGCAAGACAATTGCACGATGCCACCGGAAGAATATATTAAATGGGCCCTACCTTATGTTACCCATGGAATGGACACTCTTGTTTTAAGGGAATTGTAGATCCTAATCGGTAAGGGTGGACACCAATGAAAAAAGTGAGGACATCTTATGGAACATAATGTATCCGATAACAATGGGTGCGGGAAGAAATTAGACAGGCGCAGCAGACCACATCCGATAAGTTTCGATTTTTACATTGCACATTCCAATATACTCTGACAGGCCAGATGCTTAGAAAGGTGAGGTTGTTTCCCTGGGGAAGAGATTTTCATTTACATTTATTGAGTTAAAATGACCAATTATAGCATTGCCTCGGTCAAACATTGCGCCTTAACTAGCTACCGTTAGGAAGACAGTGTGAAGACTAAAAGACAATGGACTCGTTATGTAAGGAAAATGGCCGTGTAAACCATGGTGCTTTGTTAACTAAAGCGGGTTGCACGTAGCACCCTGTATGCTTATTTAAAATTAGATTTTTAAGAAGCGTGCATCAGATCGAAACATGGAACGAGCAATGTTTGGCTTGGTTAGCGAGGAAAGGAAATTACCAAGTACACCAAACCATTAAAAAGAGACTTTTCGTAAGTGTTCACCCTAGAAAAGGTCACACTTACGAAAAGTCTATAACCTACTCTCATTCAAGAGTAACACGCAACAAGTATACCTAGAACGGTGCATAAGAACTATATAATTAACTATCAATCTAATCGGTATTCCATTCCATTAGGAACGTATCAACCTCAAAATATCGTATACGTTAGAATCGTGAAAGGTAAGCTTATCATTGAAAAATCATCATATGGAGAAAGAATATCGAACCGCTAATCAGCTGCATATTTAAACCCTAACTTTTGGGGGTAATCACCTTTTATATAAACTCTTTTATATAGGATTCATGCTTATATTTAGGAAGATGATCGTAATTTTGAACCTTTCTATTTATCACTCTCTACCATTTCCATAATCATATACAGAAAGCTCATCATTTTATCTCTTCTTTCTCCTTCTGTTAGTTCCTCAGAAAAATCTTGCTCTTTCCTATTTTTTAAAGGTCATCTGTTTTTTCGAGGTGACAGTTGCATGAGGTAAACCCTCATCGTAAAGCAAAGCACTGCTATTTTTACGAATTATTTCTTACTTGTTCAATCTCTTTATTGGCAACGTATTCGTTAGCTTCTTCCAATTCTTTGTGCGCATCTACAGAATCACCTGCATAACGCTCCATTGTATCTTGTAAATGTGCTGGATTTGCGTCTTTTCTAATGCCAAATTCGCCATCCTGGTTTGCGGGATTAGGCATTGGAAAATTCTTTTTGTTCTTTTTTCGTTGCTCTTCCATCATCATCACCTCTCCTTTATTATTTGCAACTCCAACTCTTTCATACAAGGAGGTATTTTTCTATCAACATTGGGACTTACAGACGTTTACCGCCGTGATAAAGAAATAGAACAGTAATTAAGGTGGAAAATATAATTGTGTATGAAGTCAAAAATAAAGAACATATTAAAAGATGACGATAATTCAAGGAGGTAAAAAAATGGCTCGAATCGGAGTAGAAGAATCCTTAACAGCAGTTCAACAACAATTACAGGAAAATGGGCATGAAGTCATTACATTACGACAAGAACAAGATGCCAATGGTTGTGATTGTTGTGTAATTTCAGGACAAGATCAAAATATGATGGGTATGCAAGATACTTCCATTCAAGGTTCAGTAATCAGTGCCCAAGGACTTAATGCGGACGACGTTTGCCAGCAGGTAGAGCAAAAATTACAGCAGCAACAATAGATTCGAACAAATCAAGATATATATTATATATAAAAATGAAAACCAGCCTTCATAACAAATGGCTGGTTTGCTATTCGCATAAACTCTGTTTTCTTAATCTGCTTTGTCCTTATCCTTTAATCAAAGTATGGATGTTATCAACGTATAGTTTCTTCAATTTAATACAAGCTAATAGCATCCATTTAGAACTAAAAAGGAGCTGCTTAAATGGAAGGTAGTTGGGTTGCTATTATCCCGTTTATCGTTGTGATCATCACAGCGATCAAAACGAAACAAGTATTTCCTGGACTAATACTAGGACTGATTATTGGCGCGTATTTAGTTGAGCCAACCTTATTAGGTGGAATTGAGCTTACAACGCAATATATCATTAACAGTCTCACAGATATCAATAATTTAAAAATTATTATTTTCTTATATATGTTTTCTGGACTTGTTGGGATTATGAAAGCATCAGGCGGAATTAAAGGTTTTGTGGAATTGACTTCTAAAAAAATCAATTCTAAGAAAGAAGCAATATTGCTGACATGGGCTTCAACTCTTGGTACATTTAGTGCTCCCAGCTTTCGAATTGTAACAGTGGCACCAATTATGAAGGCATTATTACAAAAAATTAACATGACTCGTAAAGAGCTTGCCTTTATGATTGAAACGAGTACACAACCTGTCATTGTCTTAATTCCGATTGCTACTGCTTTTGTCGGTTATATGGTTTCCGTAATCGAAATGGGCTTACAAAATCAAGGAATTGAGGCAGACCCTTATTCCATGTTTATCCGCAGTATCCCTTTTAACTTCTTTGCGATATCAATGATTGTAATCGGTACGTTATTCGTAATATTTCGCCATCCGAAAGAAATTGATCAAGAAGAACGAAATCCCGAGCGAATTAAAGGAAATGACAATACTTCCGTATCTCAAGATCTTCCAGCAAAGCCATGGAACTTAATCATCCCTGTTTCATTAGTAATCATACTAACTTTATTCCTCACGTGGTGGGATGGTAATCAACAAGGATACGGGTTTTTCGAGGCCTTTATTGAAGCCGATGTATTACAGGCTATGGTAGTTGCTTTGTTTATCACTTTATTAGTGACGATTGCTATGCAAATCATTCAAAAAAATTCGTTAAAAAAGATGATTCATGAGTTTATTGAAGCAGGAAATAATTTAATGTCTGTAATCCTTTTGTTAGCGGTAGTATGGGGATTATCTTCTGTTACTGAAGACCTTGGCTTTTCCACATTTGTTACGAATAATGTTGATTGGATACCAGCTATGTTTATTCCTCCTGTGATGTTTTTAATTGGAGCATTTGTATCGTATTTTATTGGTTCTTCCTGGGGAACATGGGGTATATTAATGCCCCTAGGGATTTCTTTGGCACAGGCAGCAGATGCTTCCTTACCTTTAGTAATAGGAGCAGTATTTGCCAGTGGCTCATTTGGTTCTATCGCTTCTCCGTTAAGCGACAACAATAATACTATTGCTGGTTTGTTAAATATTAATGCAATGGAATATGCAAGATATAAATTAGTTCCTGCCCTAATCGCTGTAGCAATTTCTGCTGTTTTATATGGTGTGATGACCTATATCTTATAAAGTAAGACTTCCAACAATAATGGACTAATCCTCAACTAATCGGTAGTAAACTTTCAGCAAGTTAGCTCGTGATAAAGCTAAAGTGGAGGTATATCATGCATTCGAGTAATTTTTTCAAAGCAAAAGATGGCATAAAGCTTTTTTACCAAATATGGACACCATCCGAACCGAAAGCAGTTATTATCATTATTCATGGTGCAGGAGAACATTCTGGTAGATATCGACCTGTATGTGAGCAGTGCATGAAGCAAAATATTGCCGTAGTTGCTCCTGATTTAAGAGGATTTGGGCAATCAGAAGGATTAAGAGGGCACATTAATACATTCCAAGAATATGTAGATGATTTACATGTTCTAATTGAATGGGTGTCTGTCAGGTTCGCTTTTTTACCGATCTTCTTATTTGGTCACAGCTTAGGTGGTTTAATAGTGATCCGCTACAGCCAAATTTACGGTTATGAGACCAAAGGGGTAATTTTATCAGCTCCAGCGCTAGGACTACGTCTAAACATTCCTTCAATCGGTAAAAGAGTGTTAGAAATCTCTGCAAGGTTTTTACCAACGTTATCGATTAATTCGAGAAAATGGCAGCCAATTGTCAGACGAGTAAGACAACTGGCTCCATACTTACCAAAAGAGAAAACACTTCATTATGATCCTCATATGACTACAGAAATTACACCTAAATGGTTAACCGAATTGTTACAAAATGGAATAAATGCGTTGACTGAGGCAGCGTCATTTCGTTATCCTGTGCTTTGTGTATATGACGAAAAAGATCCGGTAATACAACCTGTTATTATTGAGGACTTTCTCGAAAAATTAGATGTACTCGATAAAAAATGGTTATCCTTTAATGACGGGTTTCATCACATTTTACATGCCGACTATCACCAAACAACGATATCGGATATCTTACATTGGATCAATCATCGTCTATAAAAGATAGATAAACGATTCTTTATAGTTTTCTCCAGTCAAAACCAACTGCATTTAAGAAAGCTTTCGCCAACACAGTATGTCCTGTGTGATTTGGGTGAACACGATCCCACGCGATAGCAGCTGGATAGATGTGCTTTAAAACATGGTTAAATGCTGCTTGCGTATCAACAAATAATGTTTGATGTTCGCTTGCAATTTGCTTAACAACATTACCGTATTCATCCATCAGATTGCGCATTGGGTCATGTGGGTTAGGTTCTATATAGAAAGGTGTCATCAGCACTAATTGCTTTACGCTTGATTGCGTTTGATCCACTAGCTCACGATAAGTTTTTTCATATTGCCCGATATAAACATGGCGGTCTGGAATGAAAGGGGAATCGAACTGGCGCCATACATCGTTAATACCAATCATTATCACTAACCAGTCCGGCTCTTGATCTAGTACATCCTCTTGCCAACGAGCTTTTAAATCGGTTACATTATTTCCAGATATACCTTTGTTCACTACACGTATTGCTAACTCAGGATACGTTGATTGTAAAAAAGCATCAATCATCGCTACATATCCGGTTCCTAATCCTTGGAATAACCCTTCTCCTTCTGGTTTTGCTCGGTCACAATCTGTTACTGAATCACCGATAAATAATAATTTTTGTCTTTTTTCTAATTTCATTTCTTTGTCCTCCTGAGATTATTTAAGCAAGATATTATCATTGCGATTAATTTATGGTATACGTTTTATCTGTGGATTGGTAAAGATATCATGTTCATCTCGACTGGTTGTAGAAAATTCCGACACGATTGTCGGCTGATCTGCTGCTTGAAACCAATGTAAAGTATTCGGTGGAATCGTGTATTGTTCTCCTGGATGTAATTCAATTTCATGAAAGACAGTATAATAGGCTTCACTTTCTTTAGGGATCTCTGCTTTGATTAGCTCTGTCGGCTCTCCCTCTACATATAAATACACCTTTCCTGCTCGACAACGGAATGTTTCTTGCTTCCCTTCTGTCTCACCGATCGTTGGATGCTTATGCTCAGGACAGGTTTGGTTTGGAAACAGGACGAGTTCTTTAGCACAATAGTAGGCATTATTTTCATATGTAACCAACTGCAGCCCCTCTTCTTCTAATCGTCCCAAACCAAAATCAGCTACTTCTACACGTTGCTTTTCATCTTCTGTTAAAACTATGCCAGCATTCGATAAGATTTCAATTGTTTTCTTCTGTGCTATCTTTCGATTCATTCTCATCACCACCTAGTAATTGTTATTATGTTTTACATTATTGAATGTGTAATAGGGAACTAGCACTTTCTTCGTCAATACATTCCAATCATCTCAACTATTAATGGATACATCTTACACCCTTTTTGGAATCCCTTTCATAAATCCCATTAACAAAAAGACTGTTTTATACAGATTTAAAGCAACTTTAACGTCGATTATTCCAATTCATTGAAGTAAATTGTGGAAGCTAAAATAAACAAATTGTAAAATCTAATTTAAAACTCTACTAGTTTAAAATCTTGCCATCTCCCCCTCCTTTCCAGTATAAATCTTTTGGTCGTAATAATCTATTAATTATGGTAACCATCTTATCTATTAGTAAAGCTCCTACCATTTACATAAAAAACTAAGGCACCTCCAAGTCTATTGGGAATGCCTTAGTTCTTCCACTATAAAGGACTATTCAATTTTTATCGCTTTTTCTTGTGCTTCAATACATAATTCCGCTACTCTAAATGCATGCTCCTGTGTCATAGCATTTTCCGTATTGTTTATACAATCTAGAATAAAAGCACCAAAGAAAGGAAACCCTACTTTTCCAGATAACTCAAAATGTTTTTCCTCTTTATCGTTAACTAAGTAAAGATGATCTGAACTTTTATGATTGGCAATATCAATATACTTTCGAATTTCGATATAACCTTCCGTTCCTAAAATTATCGCTCTTCCATCTCCCCATGTACCAAGTCCATCAGGGGTGAACCAATCTACCCTAAAATAGAAAGTTGCACCATTATCTGCTACCAGTGTGGCATCGCCAAAATCCTCAAAGGCTGGATGATCTTTGTAATGATAATTGGCAACCTTACTGTGTAAGACTTTGGCATCCTTCGCACCTGCATAATAGAGAAACTGTTCAATTTGATGGCTACCAATATCGCAGAGAATACCGCCATAATATGCCGGGTCAAAAAACCAAGCAGGACGATTAGCTGCATTTGCTCGATGTGGACCTGTTCCAATTACTTGAATGACTCGACCGATTTCTCCCTGATCAATTAATTGCCCTGCATAGATAGCACTTTCTACATGTAACCTCTCGCTATAATAAATCCCCCACTTTAATCCTGTCTTTTTCACCAATTGCCGTGCTTTTTTCACTTGCTCCTGGTTAATAAAAGCAGGCTTATCGGCAAAAAAATGTTTACCATGATGTAGTGCTTTTTCGCCTACTGCATAACGATCTACCGGAATACTGGCACATGCAATTAAGTGGATGGAGTTATCATTATAAATAATATCTTCATTATCTACACGCCTCACTTGAGGGAATGTCTTACAAAAAGCCTCCACCTTCTTAGGATCTGGATCATACACATATACTAAATCTGCCCCTGCTTCGATTAGTCCATTACACATTCCATAAATATGTCCATGATCTAATCCAATCGCAGCAATCCTGAATTCACCAGAATCTACTACTTTAGCCGACTTTCCTTTTGGCGCATAATTCATACCATCCTTTTTATTAACCATGATATCCTCCTTAACATTTGACTCTATTCATATTTTCCGCCAGTAGTAATTTCTGTATCGGAGAAATTCTCTATCGATTCACCTTTTTCATAAAAGTGCTTGACATTTTTTAATATTCCTTCTCTCGTATAAAAAGGACTATCTTGTGTCAATGGTAATTTTACCGTACGCTGGTAATTAGCAGATTCATAGATTGCTGTAATTAGTTCTAATGTTTGTCGTCCTTGTACACCATCAACTAATACAGGTTTGTTTTCCATAATAGCATCGAGTACATTCTCAATTTGTCCTGGATGACCTTCGTGTTCTAAATCAGGCTGGCTGTCAAATGCCTCTGCAAGTAGTTGTTCTAGTTCTGGATTATCGTTTGGGAAGCCATTTTCTTTTGATACCGACGCTTTGACTTTCCAAGGTACCGACACACGGGCCTTCTTACCTTGAAAGATAAGCTGCTGCTCTTCTCCATGATGTACAACAGAGCTGGTGATTTGGGCGAGACTTCCATCTTGATAACGGCCGATCGCAATGGAAATGTCCTCTACTTCGGCATTATCATGAGCTGCATTACTAGTTACTGCAGTAATTTCGGATGGTATACCACGCATCCATTGGAAAATATCAATATGGTGTACCGCATGATTTAACGTACATCCACCACCTTCTTTTTCCCATGTACCTCTCCACCATAAGTCATAGTAACTGTGTCCTCTCCACCAGAAGGAATCAACCTGTGTATGGAGGATAGGTCCAATTAATTCTGTTTCTAACACATGCTTCAATTTCATCATTGGGGTAGTAAAGCGATTTTGAGCAACAACCGATAGAATTTTGTTGTTCCGATTACCTGCATCTACCATTGCATCGCATTCTTCTAACGATGAAGCCATCGGTTTTTCGACTAGCACATGCTTTCCTGCATCTAGACTATTAATTGCTATTTCTGCATGTGTATATGGTGGGGTACATATGGACACTAAATCCACTTCTTCCTTTTCTAATAAATCTTGATAATTTTCATATACATTTGCATCTAGGTGAAAATCCTGTTTTAGTTTCTCGGCTTTTTCTGGATAAATATCACATAATGCAACAATTTTACACTTACTTGGGAACTGTAAATACCCTTTGACATGTGAGGGGCAAATTGCTCCTGTCCCTATGACGGCTACTTTTAACATACTAACACTTCCTTTCTTTTTTACATGGGAGTTGTATAGTAGAGTACTATTCAACGTTGCGATCAATTATTTATTATTCTTTCTCTGCACCTAATACAATACCTTTCACAAAATATTTCTGAATAAACGGATAAACTACTAACATGGGCAAAGCGGATATAAAAATTTGTGCAGACTCGACTGTCCGTTGAGACATGTTCTGCAGTTCTTGTGCATCTTGCACCATACTTAAATCTTTTCTAACAACAATCGATTGTAAGAAAGTCTGCAGTGGGTAGTTTCTTTCATTCGTCATATAAATCAAACCGTCAAACCATTGGTTCCAGTGAAAAACCATCGTAAATAGGGATACTGTCGCAATCGCCGGAATCGAGATAGGTAAATATATCTTTAGAAAAATGGTAAAGTGTCCAGCCCCATCAATAAATGCAGATTCCTCTAATGACTTAGGTACCGATGTACGGAAGAAATTCAATAGAAGAATTAAATTAAAGGCATTGATCGCTGTCGGTAATACCAATGACCAAATCGTATCACCTAAACCAAGGCCAGTTACGATAATATAGGTTGGTACGATCCCCCCATTGAATAACATGGTAAATACGAAAAACCACATATACCATTTACGACCTTTAAATTCTTCATCATATTTCGATAAACCATATGCGGCACATAATAGTAAACTCATGGAGATAATGGTACCTAATACAGTCCTCTGTATAGCAATTAATAAAGATCTAATAAAGTTATCGTTTCCAATTGTCTTATCATAAGCATCCAAGGTAAAGTCAACTGGCCATAAAGATACTAAATTAGCAGAAGCTGCTGCACTACCACTCAATGAAACGGCAAAAATATGAATGAGTGGCAAAATACAAATAAATGCAAGGAACGCTAGAAACGTATAGTTAAAGAAGGTGAAAATTTTATAGCCTTTTGTTTTATATATCATGTTATTCCCTCCTAGAAAATTCTCCAGTTTGCATATTTATAAGCAAGTCGATAACCTAATACAATTAGGAAGAAACTAATTACAGATTTAAATAAACCAACCGCTGTACCAAAGCTGAAATCACCATCAACTAAAGCTCGACGATAAACATACGTATCTATTATATCTCCCGTCTGATACACTAGCGGATTATACAGGTTAAAAATTTGATCAAAACCAGCGTTCAAAATATTTCCAAGAGATAACGTTCCAACAACGATAATAATTGGCATCATTGCTGGCAATGTGATATATAATGTTTGTTTCCATCTATTTGCCCCATCGATATATGCCGCTTCATACAAGTTTGGGTTTACGGCAGTGATAGCAGCAAGAAAAACGATGGTATTAAAACCAGTTTCTTTCCATAGATCTGTTACGACAACGGTCGGCACAAACCATGAATTGCTACCAAGGAAGAAAATCGGTTCCACACCAAAAACACCTAAAAACTGATTCATTAAGCCACCTTCTGGCGACAGTAAATCTAGTAAAATACCACCTAAAATTACCCATGAAAGGAAATACGGTAAATAAATAACGGTTTGTACGGTTCGTTTGAAAACAGTATGGTAAACCTCGTTTAATAATAGAGCAATAGCGATCGGTACAATTAATCCAAAAAAAAGCTTTAACACGGAAATAATTAAGGTGTTCAATATTACCCGTCGTGCATGTTCGGTTTGAAAGATAGTATGAAAATGCTCAAAACCAATCCACTCAGACTGAAAAAAGCCTAACCAAGGTTTATAATCCTGAAAAGCCATGATCAAACCACCCATAGGGGCATATTGGAAAAAGAGTGCTACGATAACAGCTGGTAGTATCAATATATGTAAAGGCCAATTACGCCTCATGTTCCACTTTTGCTTTTTCTTAACCTCCATCTCATCTCCTCCTTTAACTGCAATGAAGGAAGGTGTGAATTAAATAATGAACCACTATTTAATTCACACCTGATGCTTCATCATTTATCTACTATTATTCTGCACTTTGAACTTGTTCGTACCATTCATTTACTTCCTCTGTAATTTGATCTCCCCCACGTTCCTTCCATTCTTCAACAAAGCTATCGAATCTATCTAATTCAACGTTGCCCATCACAATATCAGCAAATATTTCTAACTCTAATTGTTCCAAGTTAGACCATTGTGATTTCATTGTTTCGGTAGGAGCACCAGTAAATTTGTTTTCAATGCGAATATCATTGGAACGGTTAATGATTGCTGCTGCTTCAATATATTCAGGATCTCTTTGAGCTAGGTCTGTTTCATATGCACCAGATGGCTCTTTATCAGGATTTTCATGGAATTCCTGTAACAATCCATACATTTTATATGGGAATGTTGGAACGTTGGTTGTTAAGAAGTAACGACCTGGGTCCACTTTTTCTTCACCGGTTTCTTCTTCAATAACGTTTGGATCATAGACAGGTTCTCCATCAACCATAATGTAGTCGTACCCTTCAAATAATCCATCTTCAAAGTAATCAGAATCATTTAAAATATATCCATAAGCTTCATCCCAATACTCAAAGAATTCTTCCCAAGCATCAAATTCTGCACTAAACAAGAAAGATCCTGTTAATAACGATTCACCTTTTCTTCCCATTTTACCGTCTGGACCACTAGGGATTTGATATGGCTTGATTACTGCATCTGGATCATTTGTTTTCACCTCACCAAATGGCCAATCCCATACCCAAGGCGGACCGAATGCAAAACCTGCTTTACCTGACACAAAAATCTCCTGTGCCTGATCTTCTGGAGCAATGGCAAGTTCTTGAGAAATATATCCTTTCTCCATCCACTCCTTCATCTTAGTTAGACCATCTTTCATGTTATCTTGAATAGAACCATAAACTAGATTTCCCTCTTCATCTTCAGACCACAAGCCAGGTACATAATCACCGTACATTCCAAACACTGGACTAGTATCTCCTATATTCGTTCTTCCAAAACCATTTTCACCTGCAGATAATAACAATCCATATGTGTCATCTTGCCCATTACCATCGGGATCCTCATTTACAAATGCATCCATTACTGCTTCAAATTCCTCTAAAGTTTCAGGTGCATCTAATCCAAGATTATCTAACCAATCCTGTCGAACCCATAATAAAGATTCAGTACCGTTACCCCCAGAAAATCGTGGTAATCCATAACGTTCACCATCAATGGTAGCTTGGTTAAATGCATCAGAAAATTCGTCAAAAATTGCTTTTAATCGATCTGGTGCATGCTCTTCGATTGCTTCGCTAATCGGTTGAACTTTTCCAGACTCTATCAAATCAGCAATCAATTGTGTATCCGTTACTTGAAATACATCTGGTAAAGGCTCATTGGAGGACATCATAAGTCGAATTTGTTGATTATACTGTTCATCATTTGGACGTGTCCATAAGTATTCAAAGTTAATCCCTAATTCCTCTTCAGCCCATCTAGTTACAACGTTATCGTTTACATCTTCTCCATCTTTGTAGACGGTTCCATCATCTTGCGTCCGCACAGTTGTGATAGTAGTTAAACCATCTTCCCCTTCCGAATCATTACTACTATCACTACTTTCTATACAACCTGACAATAAAAAAATGAAAATTACAGCAACAAAAAAAGCAAAATATGTTCTTCGCATTTCATAACCCTCCCGAATATTAAATTTTTTTGGAATGGATTGTTCCTAATTAACCCTGCCTATAAATTAATATAACGCTTACATAGTTAGAAAAAATCTTAATTTGAACTTTATCCCCCCCTTTCAATAGCTAACTCTTCAGTAGCAAATACTCATAAACAAAAGTAACGAAAGCGCTAACATTATACCCATAAGGAATCGTTTTATAGCATCTATAAAACGATTCAAAATACTAGTATGGTAGATAAAGGAATAGAATCAATTGCCCCTTCATGTATAATTTGTTATGATAAAAGAGACAATCTGATACAACTAGTATACTAGTGAACTTTAATTTCTTCAATTATAACGTTTTTTTTCTAAATGTACAATATTTTTTCCCAGATAGTTATAAAATTGTTATGAGGGTGAGTTGAATCAAATGAATCAAAGTGGACTAATCACCAAACTGTATGCAATCATGGAATGGATTACAAGAATTGCGTATGTTAATATTCTTTGGATATTATTTAGTATACTAGGTCTTTTAATATTCGGACTTGCGCCGGCAACGGCATCAATGTTTACCATAACAAGACAA
The DNA here is from genome assembly GCF_052063305.1 of Gracilibacillus sp. HCP3S3_G5_2. Taxonomy (NCBI): domain Bacteria; kingdom Bacillati; phylum Bacillota; class Bacilli; order Caryophanales; family Bacillaceae; genus Gracilibacillus; species Gracilibacillus sp. HCP3S3_G5_2. The sequence continues at coordinate 65,517 of NZ_JBQHXU010000010.1, forward strand.
TGGCTGAAAGGTAATAGCGACGTTCCTGTATTTAAAACGTTTTGGCGATCATATCGCGCACATTTTATTCAGGCAAATCTGTTATTATGGCCGCTTGCTATTTTCGCCTATATTATATATATTAATTACCAATATTTATATATAGTTCCTAGTTCGATCTATTACTTTATGCAATTTATTTTTGCCACATTGGTTCTTATTTTACTCGTTTTATTATTTTATATCTTTCCTGTATTCGTTCATTTCGAGTATAAAACGTTTCATTATTATAAGATTGCCTTATTAATTGGTGTTTCTAATCCATTTCTAACAGTTACCATGTTTATTACCACTTTGCTTATTGGATTATTAACAGAGCGTATACCGGGGATTTTGCCATTTTTTCCAATGTGTCTATCAAGTATCATAACCATGCATCTTGCCTTAGTAGCATTCAAAAAATTACATAAGAGAAGTGCGAATTACCAACATTAAAAAAATAACGAACATAAAGGCTACTTTACTCGTCTTTATGTTCGTTACTTTAATCGAAACGTTGCTATAAATAAACTTTCTCTCCTTTTTTCGCGCTTTCTATAGCTGCAAATACCATTTTCATACTTTGAATGTTATCATGACAATCTGTTTCAGCAAGACGATTTTCTTCTAAAGCCAAGAACATCTCATCTAAACAACCAGCATGCTGTTCGTTACCAGTCCATATGTTTGCTATAGAACTTTTTTCTGTTTCATTGAAAAAAGGTAGCTCATCTGATCTCTTAATGGTTTCGGAGAGAAGTTGATCAAATCCATCCCAAGTTGCCGTTCCTTTTGTTCCGATAATACGCCAATCACCATTCCATGACGTTCGTAATCCTTCTGCTGACCATGAACCACGAAATGTAAATACTGAGCCATCCTCCATTTCAAAAATACACACAGCAGAGGAATTGCCATTATACCATGATCCGGCAGGGTTGTACTCATGACAATATACACTTACAGCATTACTATTTGCTATATATCTCGCTTGATCAAATGTATGTATTGCCATATCAACAATTAGAGGATGTTCCATTTGCTCGCGGAATCCGCCGAAATGTGGTCCTAAGTAAAAATCCACATTTAATGTGTGCAGTTTTCCTAATCCATTATTTTCTATATAATAGCGGAGAGAGCGTATTTCTTTCAGAAACCGGCGATTTTGCATGACACTATACGTTCTACCTGTTTGTTCTGCAATCTGGAGAACCCCAAGTGCATCTTCTAAGGATTCCGCCATTGGTTTCTCGCCGAATACATGACAGCCAGCTTCAAGTGCTGTTGTTACAATTTGTTTATGAGCAGCCGGAATCGTCACGTCAAATACTAGATTTGCCCCTGTTTCGTTAATCGCCGTCACTAAATCAGTGAAAATGGGTACTTGTAACTTACGTTGGTCTGCCTTTTTCTGAGCTACTTCCTTATGGAGATCGACTAACCCTACAATTTCGGCATTGTTACGTTGCTCCACATAATCCAACCAGACATTTGCCATGTCTCCACAACCTACGACGAGAATTTGATGTACTGTCATCAGTTTTGTCATTACACAACCTCCCTATCCCTTCATACACCATTTCATTATTAATAATCACTTTCCTATTATATCTACAGGATAAAACCCACTTAAAACTGGATTTTTTAAATTTCATCATATCCCTATTAAAACCACTAACCACCATTATTAGCAAGTTAACAACTTAAAGATTGATTGTCACTTTATTCGCGTTTGGTTTTAGGCTTATCTTTTTGCTACCGTTAACTTCAATTTGACAGTGTTTATTTACACCATCCAATGTCACATTCAACTCATTATCTAGATGAACTAATTTTATCGATCCAAGTTCATTTCCCTTTGCATCAACTAGTTTACGTTTAATCTGAACACCATTATCTACTTGATATATTTTAAAAGTAATGCCATCCATATAATCATAGACTGGGCTTTCTTCACTCGTACCTACTGGTAATATTGTGTTCGGTCGTACAAAAAGTGGCAAACTAAAATAGTCATATTGTTCTTTGATCCAAGTACCTCCTTCCACTACCTCCCCCGTTAAAAAGTGTGTCCATTTACCTTTCGGTAAGTAGAAAGAGCCAATCCCTTCTTCGTTAAAAATCGGAGCTACTAGAATAGAATCACCTAACATATATTGGCGATCTAATGTCTCACATAAGGGATCATCAGGAAATTCTAGCAACATCGAGCGCATCACCGGGACACCAGTTTCACTATTTTCCACTGCTTGTCCGTAGAGATATGGCATTAAGCTATTCTTTAGCTTTGTAAAATGACGCGCAACATCAACCGCTTCTTCATCAAAATTCCACGGCACACGATAAGAGGAGCTACCGTGAAAACGGCTGTGACTTGAAAGTAAACCGAACGCCGTCCAACGCTTGAATACATCTGGAGTTGCTGTATTTTCAAACCCACCAATATCGTGGCTCCAATAGCCAAATCCTGAAGTTGTTAACGACAAGCCGCCTCGTAAACTTTCTGCCATTGCATCATAAGTGGAATCACAATCTCCACCCCAGTGTACTGGAAATTGTTGTCCTCCAGTAGTCGCTGAACGTGCAAAAACAACTGCCTCTTCTTCACCTTTTTCTTCTTTCAGTAAATCAAACACTACTTGATTGTATAGATATGCATAGTAGTTGTGCATTCTCTGCGGATCTGATCCATCATGATAGATGACATCGGTCGGTATACGCTCACCAAAATCTGTTTTAAATGAATCAACGCCCATATCCAATAGTGCTTTTAGTTTTTCCTGGTACCAGCGGCATGCATCAGGATTGGTAAAATCGACAATCCCCATCCCAGCTTGCCATAAATCCCATTGCCATACATCACCATTTGGCTTTTTCAGTAAATAGCCGTTTTCCATTCCTTCATCAAATAAAACCGACTTCTGTGCAATATATGGGTTAATCCAGACACAGATTTTTAACCCTTTATCCTTCAATCTCTTTAACATGCCTTCAGGATCAGGAAAATTTCGTCGATCCCATATAAAGTTACTCCATTCAAATTCTTTCATCCAGAAACAGTCAAAATGAAAAACACTTAGTGGAATGCCTCGTTCCGCCATCCCATCAACAAAGTGATTCACAGTTTCCTCGTTATAATCTGTCGTAAAGGAAGTAGATAACCAGAGACCGAATGACCATGCTGGAGGCAAAGCAGGCTTGCCTGTCAATGTGGTATAACGACTAACTACTTCTTTTGGAGAAGGACCATTAATAAAATAGTAATCTAAATATTCCCCTTCTACGCTGAATTGCGAGCGGGAAACGGTTTCAGATCCTAATTCAAAGCTTACTTCATCAGGGTGATTAACAAAAACACCGTAGCCTTTGCTGCTTAAATAAAATGGAATGTTTTTATAGGATTGCTCTGAACTGGTTCCACCATCTTTGTTCCATATGTCAATAGATTGTCCATTTTTTACAAACGGCGTAAAACGTTCACCTAAACCATAGAGATGTTCTCCTACTCCAAGGCGTAATTGACCACGCATATAGGTTTTATCCGTTGGGCCATTAATCCATGCAAGCCCTTTGCTATCAGAATCTGTTAATCTACCATTATCATTTTCAAATGCTAAGGCAAAATTGTGTTTTGAAATCATTAGTTTAAGCGTGCCACTTGTAAATGCTAAATAATCTTCTTCCTCTTCTAATTGAATGGTGTTCACCTGATTAATTACATCAAAACTTGGATATTTTACTTTACCACCTTTGAAGTGCCATGTTTCGATACGAATTACATCATCAAGAGGCGCTGAAATTTTTATCGTTAATAACGGTCCATCTAACGTGTCTCCACGATGATTTAAATATTTACACGGTGCATATAATGTTACCGAACCATCTGTCTCTTCCACCTCATGAATTAATTTTGGAAAATGTATTTCATATCCTTCTCTGACTAACCAATTACCATCTGTAAACTTCATTCGTCACCCTCCTCAACTTGTCAATTACTCTTGTTTAATTTGTTAAAATGAGCGTATCTTTTGCTTTTATTTCTGTTTTTCCTCGATATGTTTCACCTGTTATCGTGTTTGTCCATGTGCTCTCACCTGTATCAAAGCTTGCAGCTTCATCATTGTGATTCATCACAAATACTATTTTTACTCCGTTTTTCTCACGGGCAATCACTTCTACTCCTGTTGCAGACTCCATTTCGCCTTCTATTCCTTTGTCTGCACTAATTGTATCGATAAAGTCTTGAACAAATGCTTGATCTGGACTGGATGCAACGTAGTATGCCTGACCGTTACCATAATGATTTTTCGTTAAAACAGGCATGCCTTGATAGAAGTCTGAACCATATGTTGCCAGAACCTCTGCCCCTTCTGAATGAATCAGATCAAATAAAAGATTACATGTATACTTCCCAGAAAGGGAACCGACTTTCTCCTTCATTACTATTTTATTTGTACGGGATGGTTCTAATGCATCAATCTCTTCTGCCCATATCCCAACTAAATCTCGTAGTTCACCTGGATATCCTCCTAGTGTGACAAGATCATTTTCATCGACAATTCCACTGAAAAAGGTTGTCACAAAAGTACCTCCATCTTGAACAAATTGTTTTAACCGATCGGCATGTCCTTCCTTGACCATATATAAAACGGGAGCGATCACAAGATCATATTTGCTTAGATCTTCTTCCACACCTACCATGTCAACCGGAATATTTCGTTGATAGAAAGCATCATAGTATTTATGCACTTCTTTTACATAATCTAAAGCAATCGAAGGTCCGCTCGATAATCCAATAGCCCAACGATTTTCCCAGTCAAAGATAATTGCTACTCGGGCGTTCACTCGACTATCAACTATTTTGTCCTCTAACCGGATCAGCTCTTTCCCTAATTGTGCAGACTCACGGAATACACGTGCGTGTTCATGTCCGACATGCTCAATTACTGCACCATGATACTTTTCTGTAGCACCTCGTGAACGTCTCAATTGAAAAAACATTACCGTATCTGCTCCATGAGCCACCGCTTGATAACTCCATAAGCGCATAACCCCTGGACGTTTTAATGCGTTGTATGGCTGCCAATTTTGCTGGCTTGGTGTTTGTTCCATCAGCATAAACGGCTGACCACTCCGAAGCCCTCTCATTAAATCATGTGTCATCGCAGTCATACTTACAGGTGTATCAATTGAAGGATAATTATCCCAGGAAACCACATCCATCTCTTTTCCCCATTTGAAATAATCAAGCTCTGGATATAGTCCCATTAAATTGGTGGTGACCGGAAGATCAGGCGTATGCTTCTTTAATGCATTTCGTTCCAATTTAAAGACATCTAGTAGACTATCAGACTGGAAGCGACGATAGTCTAGTGAAATACCTTGAAAATTAGTATTTTGGCCACCTTGCCATTCCTCACTTAAGCCATTTGGTGCAACGATCTCATCCCATTCATAAAAGGTATGACCCCAAAATCGTGTGTTCCAAGCCCTATTCACTTCTTCTAGTGTTCGATATTTATCTTTCAACCAAACGCGGAAAGCTTTTTGACAGTTTTCACAGTAGCAATACCCACCATATTCGTTAGAAACATGCCACACTAACACTGCTGGGTGGTCCTTATAGCGTTCTGCCAGTTTATCTGCGATTTGTTCTGCATATTTCCGGTATGTTGGACTGTTTGGGCAGGAGTTATGTCTACCACCAAACTGCCTTTTTCTCCCCTCGAAATCAACTCGACGTACATCTGGATAACGTTTTGCCATCCATGCTGGGTGTGCAGCTGTACTTGTAGCAAGACATATATATACACCATTTTGGTATAAACGATTGATTGTTTCATCTAGCCAAGTGAAGTCATATGTATGTTCATCAGGCTGATTTAGTGCCCAAGAAAATACATTAACGGTAGCTACATCAATACCTGCGAGCTTAAACATTCTGATGTCCTCTGCCACTGTTTCCTCATCCCATTGTTCTGGATTATAATCTCCGCCATACCATATTTTTGATAACCTTTCATGAATCATAGCTTTTCCTCCCCTAAGCATTTATATAGTGCACCTAGCATCCCTGCATTATTATGGTGTTTGCACGGTGCAACTTCCACCTCTATGTCTGGCCATGAGGGAATGGTCGAAAGAGTTGCACGTAACCTTTCATAGAGATCCTCTCTTACACTGATAGCCCCACCAATTAAGATTTTTTCTGGGTTTAATGTTGCGGCTAAATTAAAAATCCCAAAACTGACATATTGAAACCACTGATCGAGAATGTTTTGTATTGCTTTATCTTGTTCGGCTGCTTGAAATACTTCATTACCCTCGATTATTTCTCGATCACTTAATCCTTTTAATTGTTTATATTGATGGATAAAAGCACTCGTTGATGCTATTTCATGCATATTTTGATAGCCGTTTTTCATGCCGTTGACGATCATTAAGCCAAATTCTCCTGCTTTAAACGTATGTCCATGGACAAGCTCACCATTCACAACCAATCCCCCACCAATACCAGTTCCAATCGTCATACAAATAAAATTCTCACAATCCACTGCATTACCAGATAGCCTTTCTGCTAGTGTAGCACAATTGGCATCGTTTTCAATTATAATAGGGATATCTATTTGTGCTGTTAATAAATCTACTATATTTTTACCATGTAATATATCAAGTGCACCTGCGAATGCAGCATATCCCGTGATTGGATCAATAAATCCTGGAAAGCTGATACCAATTTTTTTAATAGAATGAGTAGTCATCACTTCAGTTACTCTATTCGATAAATCGTTAATAAATTCCTCTACTCTAGTTCTTCTAGTAGGGAACTTACCCTGAAAAAGAAAGTTTCCATTCTGATCTAGGACACCATATTTTACATTTGTTCCACCTATATCGAAACAAAGATACAAGTCCATATCCAAAGCTATCACTTCCTGCAACAATTATGTATAGAGGAAGCCTGAGACCACATAAGTGGAATCAGGCCCATCAGCTACTATTTTATTTCGTTCCCCAAAGTTCCATAACATCTAATGTTTTTTGGGTCATCAATTCATTTGCTTTCTCAATATCCATTGCTTCCAGCTCTTCGATCATAGAATCCCATGTTTCATCAAAGTCTGCTGGACTGCCTAAAACAGCTTGTGTTATACGTTGTTCTGTTAAATCATCTGCTTTCTGCTGAATAATCTCTAAATCACTTCCAGACTCAATGGTATAGTTAAACGCTTGACCATGCTTGGAAATTCCTAATTCCTCAGTAGATGGGAACCAATCAATCCAATTATTCATTCCATATTCCTCAAGAACTTCTACTTCAGCACTATTAAAATTATCAATAATATCTTGCTCAGTATTTGGTGTAATTGGTTGACCAGAAGAGTCTACTGCTCCGTTACCCCATTGTGGGAATGGATGGACATAGTAACCTACACCAGTTTCCTTTCCATAGTTACTATCTGTGTTCATACGTTCTCGATCATCTTCTTGCAACACGCGCTTTCCATCTACAATATCGTAGTTTTCACCTTCAATACCCCAATTGACTAAGATTTGAGCCTCTTCAGAAGCTATCCAATCTAAAAATTCAAATGCTTCCTCTTGATATTCACTAGTAGAAGAAATAGCGATTCCCCATCCACCACTAAATCCATAGTCTTTTATACTTTTAGAAGTATATTCCTCACTTATTGTAACTGGTAGTGGTGCATATGTTCTCCACTCTTTTCCATCTGATACTAAAGCAGCATCTGCGTCCCCAATATTCCAGTTCTGATCGGCTATACCTAATACTCGGCCAGATGATAATTTGGAAATATAGGTATCATAAGTATGAGTAAAAGATTCGGGATCTAATAACCCTTTATCATTTAAACCATTTAACCATTTGAAATATTCTTTAAGTTCTGGTAGTAAAAACTTATATGTTGCTTCCCCTGTATCTTCATCAATTGCCCATTGACCATCTCCTGCAAGCCCAGCTGCAAAACCAGCAGGATCACCAACTGTAATGAGCCAACGCCAATCACTGCCTAACAAAGATAACGGAATGGTTGATTGTCCGTCAATTTCTGGATACATTTCATAATACTCCGTAATTGCTGCTTCGAAATCATCCAATGTACGAATTTCTGGGTAACCAAGTTCACGCAACACATCTAATTGTATTTGGAATGTTCCACTAGTTTCCCAATATGCATTTTCAACTCCATAAGTACCAACCGTATAAATGCTAGGATCCTCTATAGAATTTCGTAATCGGTCGAGTTGATCACCATACATTGCTTTTAAGTTGTCACCTTTTTCCTCGATTAAATCATCTAGTTTTATGACACCACCAGCTTCAATCAGCTTTCCAATATCACCTTTTGCAAAAATCAAATCTGGATAATCGCCACTGGCAATCATTAATGGTATCGCTTCATCATTGCCACCAACAGGGTAGTCTATTTCTAGCTTGATACCGGTTTCTTCCGTGATCTTTTGAGCCACGGGATCATCAAAAGACTTCTCTTCCCCATCAGCATTAAAGAATGTCAATGTAATTGGTTCCTCACTTTGATTGTTCTCACTTGCCCCTTCATCGCTGCTGCTTGTATCTGTATCTGAATCATTACTACAAGCCGCTAACAAAAGTACAGCAAACATGAATAATAAGGATAATAGTAAAACGGATAGCTTTCTCTTCATGTTTTCCCCTCCATTTTTAATAAATTTGTATATTAATTTTCATTAATACCTAGCTTTTAACTGCCCCTAACGTCAACCCCGTCACAAAATACTTTTGCAGGAAAGGATATACCATTAAGATAGGTACAGTCGCGATAATGGTAATTGCCATTTTAATTGATTGTGGGTTGGTCTGCCCTGCAATCACTTCCGCATTTTGTGAAGTAATGTCGCCACTGGAAATGTTGGCATTATCTAATATTTTCATCAATTCAAACTGCAATGTCGTTAAAGCTTCATTACTTCTTGCATATAAATACGTATCAAACCAACTGTTCCACTGCATTACCGCCAGAAATAAAGCAATTGTTGCGATAACTGGTAGACATAACGGAATAATAATTCGACTAAAGATGACAAAATCATTGGCACCATCCATCTTAGCTGATTCTTCTAATGCAGCAGGCAAATTATCCATAAAAGATCGGATGATAATGACATTAAATGCTGAAATCAACATTGGCCAGATATAAACACCAAACTCGTTTATCAAGCCTAACTGGCGAATTAGCATATATTCAGGAATTAATCCACCGCTGATAAACATCGTCAAAACAAGTAAAAATCCGACCAAACCATTAAAAACAAAATCTCTTCTGCTTAACACATAAGCAAGCATCGTACTTGCGATAATCCCTGCAATTGTTCCAACTACTGTTCGTAGGATTGACATAAAGAATGCTTGAAGCAGTCTGTCATTACTTCCGAAAATCTCCTGATAATTAGCAAATGTAAACTCTCGTGGCCAAATATGGATGCCACCTCTAGCTGTATCTACTGCATTATTTAAAGATATCGCTAATATGTTAAGGAATGGGTATAATGTGATGACTACAATGAATAGCATAAAAAGGGTTAGTACTATATCAAATGTTGTCCATTTTCTTTTTTTCATTTGGTGAAACACTCCTTTCTACTAGAATACACGTCCTTCACCAATGCGCTTAGCAAAGCCATTACAAATTAAGATGAGAATAACACTGATAACTGATTTAAAAATTCCAATTGCGGTACCAAATGAATAACGGAACATACCGATCCCGTAATCTAACGCATATAAGTCAATAACTAGTGCCTTTTCGGCGACTATATTGTTACCTAACAGCATTTGCTTTTCAAAGCCAATATTAATTAAGTTACCAATATTTAAGATCAGTAATACGATAATAACTGGACGAATACTAGGTAGTGTAATATGCCACATCTGACGCCATCTGCTTGCACCGTCAACCTTTGCTGCTTCATATAGCTGAGGATCGACACCTGCCATTGCCGCTAAATAGATGATTGCGTTCCAGCCTGTCTCTTTCCAGACATCTGCAGCAGTTACAATTCCCCAGAACATATCAGGTTGTGCCATAAAGTTAAGCGGTCTATCCAAAATACCCGATCCAACTAATAGATTGTTAACAATCCCGTCTGGTGATAGCATTGTGATTACAATATTTGCTACAATTACCCAAGAGACAAAGTGAGGTAAATAGGAAATCGTCTGGGTCCACTTCTTCAATGTTAAAAACCTAACCTCATTGAGCAGCAGGGCAAAGGCAATGGCTGATAGCGTACCAAATACAAGCCCTAAAATCCCCATTCCCAATGTATTTTCTAATGCCCGATAAAACATGGGTTCATTGAAAAGATCTTTAAAATGTTTTAACCCGACCCATTCTTGTTCAAAAATACCAAATTGTGGCTTATAGTCTTGAAAAGCCATTACCCAGCCCGCTACTGGAATATATTTAAAAACAATTAACCAAATAACAAAAGGAAAAGACATGAAAAATAACGCCTTTTGTTTACTCAACCTTTTAAAGAAACCTTTCTTGTCTGGTTCTGGTGCTCGTTTTTTCCCTTTATGTGAAGGAAACCCGGGTTTCAATGGTGTTTGCAACGGTGAGTGTGACTCAGGTAGATTCGGTTGTGCTTCTGCGGTATGGTTGATTCGATTCATTTTCCTCTCTCCTAACCTGCCAGCCCTATTTGAAAGCGTTTTTGTATTACGTCCATTATATTAGAAACCGCTTTCTTTAAAAACATAAGAAATGAGACATAAAAACCAGTAAAAAGGAGAGGTGGGGTACCAATTTAAAGTATGTCAAAAAAGAAAGAACCCGCTTCTACCTCGAAACAGGTTCCTCATTTAAGCTTCCATAAATATCAGGAAACCATTGATCCAATCTTGATCAATGACCAAGCCGTACTGATTATGCGAATTGTTTCAAAACTAAGTACTACTACAAGTCTCTTAATTTTATTACAAAATCTTTTCAAGGATCATCACTACCTATCAGATTGACTATCGGTATGCTCTATCGCCCAATTTATCGCTTGGTGCAGTTTGTCTTTTTGAATCGTGAAGTCGGATTGATCGCTATTGTTTTTAGTAATGGCATAATGCGTTTCTGAAATAGCCTTGAACTCGATTATATTGTCAATTACTTCACTATTTTCATCCGTAATCAAATAGCTTATCACGATTTCCGCTTCTTCCTCCATCGTTTCACCTTCATAGACCCCATCAAAGGTCAATCCTGCCATTAACTTATAATCATCTCGGAAGGCTTCAACGTTTAATTCTTTCCCCTCATGAAAGACAGTTGTTTCTATTTCTTCGTCCGCATTCATTTCATGCTCCATCGTAAAGGTGACCTGATCTTCAGGAGTCTTGAGCGATAATTCCTTGATTGCATCTAGTGAAAGAATATGAACAAAATGATCAATCATATCATATGCCTGGTAACTGTAGGGATCTAGTAATTCTGTTGGTATCTTATACACTTCTTTTTTTCCTTCAACTTGGACATAATACTGATTATCTTCTGCAGGATCACCAACGATAAGCTTTTCTTCCTGTTCCCCATTTGAAAATTTAATGGAAAAATCAGAATTAACTAAGCCGTATTTTCCCTCTTCATTGATTGTTTCCATTTGTTCAATTTGGTCTATACCCACTACCATTTCCTCTGCGTAAGAAAAAGCAACACTATAAACTTGTTGAAACGGTTCATGCATATACCAGCCACTTAGATGTGCTAATGATTCCATTTCAGAGAAGGGAGATTCATTACTCAACTGAATAAGTTCTGTCCCATTGTCTATCTCTATTTCTGTCACATCTTGAGAAGATATCGTTAAAATCTTATTATGCAATAAGGCAACAACTTGTAGTGGAATCATTTCAACCGATGAACGATTAACTAAATAAATCGTTTCCTTTTCTTTATGTTCAACATAGTATCGGTCTCCTTGGCCATGCATTTGACCTATAGCAATGCTTTGTGTCTCACCACCTTGATCTGAAAATGAAACAATCACTTTTGGAAAATCTAACTGCACCTCTTTTCTTTCCACATCGACTGGTTCCCCTGTCATTTCTTCCATTGCTAATAGAAAGTGATCGATTTTATCCGGATCTTCCTCTCTCTCCGCATTCTCCACTTGCCAGCCTTGGTCGTCTTTTGATATTGCGATCTTTTCACCTGCCAGCACATTAATAGCTGTTATTTGTTCAAAGCTATCAATCAATAGTTCCGACTTATCATCGATAACATTTGTGTCTTGATTAGCATTTGCCGTAACATATAACAAGATGGACAGTGCTACAATACTTATCGTTACGTATATGAATGTTCTAATTTTCTTCTTCATTATTCATCCCTCTATTTTGTGCCAATTCTTGTTCCATTATTTCAAATGACTTTCTCATATTAAACATAAGAAAAAAAGCTGCTGTGCTCATACAAAACCAAACGGTAATGCCTGGAGCAAAATAATAAATAATTGCCAGTGAGACTAGTGTCGAAATATGAAATAACGTCGTCTTAAAGAAACGGAATATCGCATATATCGATACAATAAATAAATTCTTTAATTTAACCTCAAACCTTGTAATGACAGGAAATGCATATAACATGACAAATAACATAAAAATGAACAAGATGAGGAAAACGGGAGATAACATTGGTATATATTGATTGGCATAATAAATATCCACGATTAAAATCGTCATGATCGTCCATTGTATGCACCAATACTTCGTGGAAATCTTTAAGTTATCCTTATAGTAAGACCAAAAGTCCTTCGTCGGACTTAGATCACGTTCACGAATCATTTTGCCCATTGAAGCGTATAAAGCAGCCAAAGAAGGACCTGCCGGCAGTAAGGCAATATAAAATAAGATGATATTTTGTACTGACATTTCAACAAACACAAAAGCAAATAAAAATAATATATTTGCCAACATAAAATGAATATTGGTGATGAGAAAATAATAAAAATATTGAATTGCTATATATAATGGCCTTTCTGTAACGGTTTGTGCCATTGTCATTCCCCTTTAGACGTGTTGTTTCCGATGTCTTTTTTGATACTCTTTCGGACTAACACCCATATATTTTTTAAACTTCTTATAGAAATAATCATTGTTGGAATAACCTACTTTTTCAGATACTTCATATACTTTCCAATCTTCTTCCATTAAAAAAAATTTTGCTTTTTCCATTCTGACATTGTCCAGATAATGGTGAAAGTAATCTCCTGTTTGTTTCTTAAATTTCTTCCCTAAATAAGAACGGTTGTAATTAAACAAATCAGCAATTGTTGTTAAATTTAAATCTTTATAATAAAACTTTTCGACATAATCGGTTATCTTCTCAATCGTATTTTCTGCATTACAGGCAAACCCATTAATTTCGGAGGCAGTTTTGCTTAGCTGCTCTTTTAACATAGATAACAGCTCCTGCAATGATTGTGATGCACAGATAATGCGTGTCATTTCTTCATTTGATGGAATAGGAATGTTTGTGTTCGTTGTAGATAATATCGTATAGATATCCTTTGTCATTTCAATTAATTCTGTAACTATTCGCTCCCGCTGAAATTGCTTCGTCTGATAATACTTTTCTATTGCCTCAAAATAATAATCAAGCTGATGATCATCCTCAAATTCAATCGTACGACAGACTTGCTTTACCCAATCCTCTGCTAACCTTTGCTTCCCTGAGTAAAGATTGTTGTTCGTTAAGATCGTTGTACTTCCATAAATGAAATGTAAATGCTGTAATTGTTTGAGCTCATTGGCCTTTTTTGGCAACTTTTCGACTGTTGTTCCCTCTTCTATAAGCTGAAATTGAAGGCGTTTACCAGACATTGATCTGCTAACTGATTGAAACAATCGCTTAATGGTAGCCATATCGATATCCTTAAATAGAATATACAGCACTCCATCCATCCAAAGTAATTTATAAACTTGTTCTGTAGTTAACTTTGTTTCCACCCATTGTTTTTCCGGTCGATCAATAAAGGTGACACTTGCTAAATGAAAGATTGAATTCGGATATTGTGCCAACAAGTGCTCTGCCTTCTTTCCTCCTTGTAAAAACTCCTTCCAAGTCTCATTCTCTGTCATTGTCTCCAACTGATGAATCTGTGAATGAAGCAGACTTTCATTTTGACACTTTTTCCGAAGTTCTTGTATTAAGGGGATTAATTCCTCCTCATCAATCGGCTTTAACAAATAGGATTCCATACCAAGCCTGATAGACTGCTGTGCATAGGAGAAATTGGAATAACCTGATAATACAACAAACTTACAAGGATATCCTTCTTTTCTCGCTTGTTTTACCATATCTATCCCACTTAATCCCGGCATGCGGATATCGACAAATACAACATCTGGTCTTAATCTTCTTATTTTCTCTAAGCCAACTTTACCGTTTTCAGCTGTCCCTACCACTTGATAACCATAATTCTGCCACTCAATAATGGAAGAAAGCCCTTCTCTTATCAACGGTTCATCATCTACAAACATCACTTTTAACATTCATCCAACCCCCTTCTCATACTGTTCATTTTTTATTTTTGGAATTTTCAGAGACATCGTTGTCCCAAGCCCCTCAATACTATCCAACTCAAGGCCGTATTTATCTCCGTAATAAAGCCTTAAACGTTGATGGACATTGTGTAAGCCAATACGCTGACCATCAGAATGGTAATCTTCATCATCGAGTCTTTCTCTAATTTCATTGATATTATTTTTTGCAATACCTACTCCATTATCTTTTACTTCGACTTGAATATACTGATCTTCCTCTTCCATTGTTATTTTAATAAATCCTTTATCCTCCTTTGGTTCTAAACCATGGATGATGGCATTTTCTACAATCGGTTGAATTAATAATGGGAAAATATAATAATCCTTCACCGATTCTTCCACTTGTAACTGGTAACTAAATTTCTCCCCAAATCGTAACTGTTGAATTTCAAGATAATGGTTCATTAATTCTATTTCCTCCGTGATCGGTACAGGTCGGTCTGTTCTTTCCAAAGCTGATCGCATCATTTTACTTAGCATTTTAACAATTTTGGAAACTTCAGGGTCGTTATTTAAAATCGCCTTCATTCTGATCATCTCTAAAGTATTGTAAAGAAAGTGCGGATTAATTTGACTTGCTAGCATTTTAAAATCCATCTCTTTTTGTTTGCGCTTCCAAGTTTCTTCTCTAATTTTATGAATGTAGACTTCATCTATGATTTTTTGAACACTTCTGGAAGTAGTTGCTAAATCCTGGTAAACTTCACTAATTTCATCGTGGCCTTTTATTTCCTTTTTTACCTGAAAATTACCTTTTGCTACTTGATACATTGTCTCTCTTAATTGCTGAATTCGTTTGTGAAAGCTTCTAATAAAGATACCAATCAAACAAATGGATACAGTTAAAGCACCGATAATTACTACAAAACCTTTTGTATAGATGGCATTTGGTTCCATCATCACTTCTTCAATCGGAATAACGGTAGATACTTGAAATCTATTATCCAACGATTTATCAGGTTGAAAGTCATGAACATTTATTTTGACATGCTCTTCATTAAACTCTGTATCCATCACATAATTTCCAGATTCCTGTAACGCCTGATTGAAAAGGATTGATTGTTCTCCAATATATTCACGTTCTGTACTATATACAATTGTTTCATGGTCTAATGTAATAAAAGCATCATATGGCTCTCCTTCTACTATCGATCTCAGCGTATCTTTCGAGACATAAATGGCTAAAACTCCTAATAAATCATTACTTTGCCCATAGACCGCCCTCGTTAATGCTAATAATTCCTGACCAGTCCAATAATCCTCCATATAAACCCATGATAAACGTCCTTTTTTCGCAACTGCTTCCTGATACCATTTTTCTTGTTTCACGATGGAATCTGCATAAATAAAATGTGAATCCGTTATCATATCCTTGTTCATAAAAAATTGAATCGTTTCTATCTCATCATAATATTTTAGGAAATCATCAAACACTGGGTAGCGGTTATACGCATTGTACATCTCTAATGTCGACTGATAGTCATTTTCTAGTAATTCTTTCATATTTTGATTGATATAAACCATATCTGCAATACTTATCACACGATTAAAAATAGTTTGCAATCTTAATTCTAGTTTATCTACATTCGATTCTGCTTCACTTAATGAATGATTTAACACAATATCTCGAGTACTATTATTCAAATATGCACCAACTAAAAGAACAGGTATAGCTGTGACAATCAGGTAAATGCCTAACAATTTATGCTTTACTTTTAAATAGTCAAATAAAGCCATGAATTTGCTCCTTAGAAACATTTCTAACCCTCCTGTCACAACTACTTTATTACTAATTATTATCTAGGCTTTCTCCATTTGTTTCAATCACCTTTTTATACCAATAGTAGCTTTTCTTCGGAATTCTTTCCAATTCTTTTTCATCTTGTTCATCACGGTCAATGTACACAAAGCCGTAACGCTTCTGATAACCATTTAACCAGCTTAATAAGTCAGTAAACGACCAAGCACAATAACCGATTAATTCAACACCGTCTGTGATTGCTTTTTGCATTTCTAGGATATGCTCTTTTAAGTACTGAATACGGTAATCATCATCCACTGATTTATCTGCTTTTAGTTCGTCATAAGCACCAAGGCCATTTTCAGTAACCATCATTGGCAGATCATAACGATTCTGTAATCTTCTTAACGCAATTCGAATACCAATCGGATCAATTTCCCAACCCCATTTCGTTTTCTTAAGATGAGGGTTGGATACATTCGTAAACATTCTTGTTTCCGGGCTTTGCGCTTGTTCTTCTTTCGGCTTCATTAAGTATGGATCTGTTGCCTGGAAATCTTTCTCCAAATCTTGTTCCGTCTCTTTCAATGGATACTCGATTTCATTTGCTCTTACTGTTCCACCATGATAATAGTTAACTCCTAAATAGTCCGGTTTTGCTGATTGTAATAACTCTGCATCACCTTTTTCGATGGTTGGAGCTATCCCTAATCGTTCCAACTGCTTGAAGGTCACTTTTGGATACTTGCCATGGACATAGACATCTAACCACCAATGGTTTTGAAATTCCTCTCCATTAAGGGCTGCTAATACATTATCAGGCGAACAATCAAAGCTGTACATCGGTCCATAACCGAAACTTGGTCCAATCATTCCTTTTGGTACTAGCTCATGAAAACTATTAATCGCTTTAGCATTGGCAAGATTAATAATATGATTTGCTTCAAACATTCGTTTAACATCGGAAACATTTGGTGGATGTGCTTGCCAGCGATAACCAAGAGCAGTAAAAACATTTTGCTCGTTAAAGCTTACCCAGTACTTTACTTTATCTTTAAACCTGCTAAACAGGAGGCGCGCATAATGATCAAAGTCATCAATCGCCTGTCTTGATTCCCAGCCATTATATTTATCCTGTAATGTTTGTGGAATATCCCAATGATAAAGAGTTAAAACCGGTTCGATATCATGCTTGCGTAATTCATCTATTAAACTCTCATAAAATTGCAGACCTTTTTCATTAACTTCACCGTTCCCATCAGGTAATACCCTGCTCCAGGCAACAGAAAAACGATATGCTTTCAGACCCATTTCAGCCATGAGTGCAACATCTTCCTTGTAACGGTGATAGTGATCAACTGCTACATTACCGTTAGTACCTTGAAACGTTTTTCCAGGAATTTTTGTAAAGGTATCCCATATCGAAGGTCCTTTACCGTCAGCATCCCAGCCACCTTCTATCTGATAAGCAGCAGATGCCGCTCCCCATAAAAATTGTTTTGGGAAAGCGTCTAAGTGATCATGATACATGTTGATTCGCTCCTTTTACCAAGTCATTCTCCATGAAGCTTGTTTATTTTGATAAAGCATCATTGTTTGATTATTTTCTTTACTATTTGGAAACAGTGGAAAATACAACTTTATCTCCTGATCGATGTTGCTTACTATTTGTAGCTCGAGGTATTTTGCAATTGTATCCCAAGTCAAATGGTTCACTGTCATTTGATTTTGGAGACGAACACCTTTGATTTCCCCTTTGGGAATTGAAGATGGAAGAGCTCCTAACAGTGTCAAGCGACCATTACTAAAGTCGACTAACATCTCATGCACTACTTGTGGCAGGGCTCCATTGCCATCAACATTAAAAATCTCCTGCTCGTTATAATGGGACATCATTAACGAGGAGTAAAAGCAATTATGATCAATTAGTAGACGGAAAATATCTTCAATTAATTCCGGCATATGGAATTGCGTAGCACAAAGGGCAGCATGCATTCTGCCATGTGTGGAAGAGGTGTCTCCATTTTCATTTAATAACCATGCTTCTAATCGTTTATCAAATGCCGTCCTTGCTGCCTGCCACATCACTGGATCTGTTTCATTATTAAACTCTCTACTTTGAAAAACAGGATAAAGATGAGAAAAATGACGATGATTATAATTTTCTTCCTTATCTGGTGTTATCCATTCTTTTAGCGCACCCTCATCATTGATTTGGTAAGAAGGCATTTTACTCCGCATCACTTTGCATTTGTTTATCCTTTCCTCCGGATAATCTAAGATTTGATAAGCCTCACTTAAGTTGGTTAATACTTCTTTTGCTACTGCGATATCTTGTGTGGCATTATCGGCTGCTCCGTTTTCTGCTGAATAAGAAGGGGTAAATCGATAAGTCCCGTCCGGATCTTCGATTAGGAAATCCTCGTAGAATAAAACAATTTCCTCTAGAAACGGTACAGCTTCATTTTGTAAAAATAGTTTATCACCGGTAAAACGGTAATATTGATAATACCAATGTGCCAGCCAACCGGCACCACATGTCCATAGATGTAATGGCCATTCGTCATTCCAATGCACATGCTTACCATTGTTACTAGAATGAATAGCAGCCATCACACCTCTTGCACCGTAATACTTTCGGGCATTTTCCCGAAATCCTGGCATTAACTCTTTGATTAAGCGAAAATAACCTTCCAATCCTTCCACAAGATTACTAGAAAGCGCAGCAGCAATGGATAACTCGACATTGGTATCAAACGTAAAATCACCGCTCCATGCAGGTTCAAAAGTTCCTGTCCAGATTCCTTGTAAATTCGGTGTTAGCTCACCAGCACTGCAAATATACATATAACGACCGGCATCATACATTTTTTCCAGTAAAACAGGTGTGATTTGTCCTTGCTGCTTCGCTTTTTCCACTAATGACCAAATCGGTTGCTGCCGCTCCTGATCTGTCGCTAGTACTAGCTTAACTCTTTCAAACATTTCCTGATGAACTGCCACATGCTTTTGAAAAAGAGTCTCATAGTCTTCTGCAGCATTAAATGGCTTTTTAATAATTTTACGTTGTGTTTTTTCCTTGTAAGGTATAATTTCCATTCGAATCAGAATCGGTTCTTTACTTTTTACTTGAAAACCATTTGAACTGGTAAGAGGCTTCACTTCCTCAGCATCTACATGTATCAACACATCGTATCCAGCCTCACTATAGCAATAATCAAAATGAGTATGAAGGGTTGCCTCCTCAATCATACTTGTTTGGCTCATTTTAGGATGTTGATAATCTGCTAGTTTCAATGTGTAACAACCTGGGCTTAGATAATGAATGATTTGATTACAATCCTGTGATACAAATGATTTTCTCACACATGTTTGTTGATTAATTTTATAAGAGACGACGAGCTCCCCTGTCTCATAGTTAATACTCCGTTTATACTCCTTATAATCGTTATGGTTGGTTTCTATATTCAAATGGAATCCCGGATGTGACGGGTCACTCATTGTTAATCCCTGGTATCCAAGCTCTTTTGCCTTTTGATAATAAAAGGAAATCGCTTGTTCATATCCATGCTTGCGGATAATTGATCGCATTTCTTCCAGATACGAGGACATATCAGGTAAATCATAACTGTTACCTTGTGGTAGATAAAGACGACAATGGTTGCCAATGATCGTATCATGAGCAGGATCACCGAATACCATTACGCCATGACTGCCATTGCCACTTACCAATGCATCCTCCCACTGTTTAGCAGGTTGGTCTGTCCAGATTCCTCGTGTAGGTATTAGATGCTGCAAAATACTCATCCTTCCACTAATTGTATTGATTGAATCGATAGCTGATTGATTGCCAGAATGATATCAATTGAATCCTTTCCCTGTGAAGGTAGATCAATTATTTTATCTGTCCATTGATTAACATCGATATTTAATAGAGCAACAGGCTGACTTTCCCGATCATTTATATAGAGATTTAATTGACCATCCTCACCTTTCACTCTTACCTTTAATTTAGCATTTGGCAGTTGCTCTACATTACGGAACAAAATCCATCCTGGTCGTTCAGCTGTTACACACGGTCTTTCCATTTCTCCTTTAGTTAAGGTGATCTTTGCGTAATCATCATAGTTCTCTGCTGGTGTTGGTTGTTGAAGAGAACGTCCAGTGATCACTTCCCCTTTGATTTTTACCGGAGCAAATGTATAAAGAAATCGATCACTAGATTGTCCGATATGGAAACGAACCTTCCCTTGCTCCAGGACAAATTGGTTTGTTCGGACATCAAATACTTTCAATTGATCAGTATCAATTGATACGGTTACTCGTTTTTCCTCTTCTGGTAATAGAAGAACCTTTTCAAATGCAACCAATTGCTTCGTTGCTCTCGGATAATATCCTCCCGTTACACTTGCGTATATTTGGACAACTTCTGCTCTGTTACAATCATTTTCATTTTTCAAAGTAAATGACAATAATACTTGATCATTTTCCTTGATCACATTTTTATTTATACTCAGATCTTGATAGCTAACATTCCCGTAGCTTAGGCCATGTCCAAATGGATACAACACATTACGATCGACATATTGATAGGTTCGCTTCCCTTTTCGAATATCATAATCTGTTATATCAGGTAATTGATTAGCATCCTGGTACCATGTCATGCTTAGTTTGCCAGAAGGATTATTATCTCCGAATATGGTAGCAGCCAGACTGTGACCAAGCTCTTGTGAACCATGTGAGCTATAAATAATTGCTGGGACATGATCTTGTTCCCAGTTTATAGCAAAGGGGTAGCTTCCAATCACAATTAGCACCGTATTCGGGTTGGCCTGATAGACTTCTTTAATTAAGCGCTGTTGATAGTCCGCCAGTTTAATATCTTGGCGATCTTCCGTTTCTTTGCCATTAATCATCGGATGATTCCCTACACACACTATCGCGACATCGCTTTCCTTGGCACGAGCTGCTGCTGTTTGTATTCCATTATCAATGATTTTTTTCTCAAAAAGCGTAGTATCTTTTTCGTTCACCATTACTTTGCCTGCTTTTATTGTTAACGGATAGCCATTCCAACTACTAAGTGTATATAAACCTTGATCATTAATTGCTACGTTAATTTTTTCGCGATTAAACCAGTCAAAAACCTCTTCTTTTGTAGCTGAAAAAGTACTGTTTTTGTCAGCTTGTGTTAAATAACGATTCGTCTTCACACTTCTAAAAACATGCCAGTTATTTCCCCAATCTTCATCAACTAGAACAGCAGACCATTCATCATCTTTCATAACACCCCATTGATTTTCTTTATTTACTCCTACATAATTAGAAGAATGCTCTGGTTTCCAAATCATTCGGTCAAATCCATCATGATAGGAGATTTCCACATCGCTGAGATAGTCTTCGATTCCGGCTAGTGGGGATATTTTATAAGGCGGATATCCTGTATACCAATCTCGAAACACATCATTAGCAGTTGGACCAATAATCGCTAGCTTTTTTAACTTATCCTTTTGTAAAGGTAACAACTGTTCTTCATTTTTTAATAAGACGATTGATTCATCCGTTACTTTCCGGGCGAGTTTACTATGTTTCTCACTACACATAACATGTAAGGGTAAATGATGATAAGGATTTTTACTTGTGTCCAGGTCAAAGTGTCCTAAACGAAAACGCACCCTTAGCATACGGCGAATCGCACGGTCAATATCTTCTGGTTGGATTAATTGTTTGTCTAATGCTTTCCTTGCAGCCTCTTCCACCACTTCCTTACGATCTACGAAACAATCAATCCCTTTTTTTAAAGCGTCTGCTAATGCTTCTTCGAAGGTAGTATAATATTGATATGCTTCTACATTTAAAGTCAATGCTCCACCATCGCTGACAATAAAACCATCCATATTCCATTCATTCCGAACAATTTCTTCGATTTCATGTATTTGCATACATGGAATACCATTGACACCATTATAGGCAGTCATCATCGATAAGGCATTAGCTTCTTTAAAAGCCGGTTCAAACGCTTTCAAATAATATTCTTTGCGATTGCGTAAATCAATACTGTTGGATGTATCTTCACGTCCTCTTTCATTATTATTACCGTAAAAATGCTTCGGTGCTGCAACAAGCTTTACATAAAAAGGATCGTCACCTTGCATTCCTTTAATTAATTCTTTCGACAATTGCCCCGTTAAGTAAGGATCTTCTCCATATGCCTCTTCTGTCCGTCCCCATCGAGGATCACGTTCCATATCAATGGTTGGTGCCCATAAAGTCAGACCCGTTTTCTCGTTTTGCTGCTGATAAAATATTCTCGCTTCATCTCCTATTACACTACCTACTTGATGTAATAGTGCTTTATTCCAAGTACTGGATAATCCGATTGGCTGAGGAAATACGGTCGCTTTACCACCATTACGATCGACTACTCCGTGAGCTGCCTCTCCTCCTACAGCATATTCCTTAATTCCCAGTCTTGGTATCGCGCTTTGTTTTGTACTTAGCAGTGATATCTTTTCCTCTAACGATAACGCTTCCATTAATGTTGATAAACGTTCTTCTAAAGGTAAAGAGGGTGATTGAATCTTTTCTACAATACTCAAAAACTCACACCTTTCACAGACTCCAAAGGAAATCGGTTTCCTTTTCGTTGAATTTATTTGCCTAACATTTACACTTAATCAAGTTCATTATAAATAAATTAATTTTAAAAAGCAATGAAAAATAGCATCCCAAAATGGAATGCTATTACGTTAAAACATAGCTATATTGCATGTACATATCAGCATGGCTTCTCCTCGGTAAAAACTCCTATCAATCTTAATAAATGTAATTTCGGCTTCTATTCTCCTCTTTTTTAGATCAACTGAAATCGACTTTTCGTTGGTATAAAGGTAACTGGAACAGAGGGAAAACGATGTTGTAGCTGTTTAGCCAATCGTTCCATACCAGGATCTTCACTTTCTGCATGACCTAGTTGAATTAACCCTTTAGAGTTACCTTGCCTTGTTACATCCCAGACAAATTCAGGCGTTTCCCATTCCGGGCCTTCTCCGTAAATGACAAGGTCTACCTTTTCAAATAAAGGAATCGTTGTCATGCCATTTCCTCGGTATCCTGACAGTACAGCAATATGTTCACATGTCGTATTCATATTACCGACAAAACGTAAATGTTCTATTGATAATTTTTCCTTTAAATGAGAAGCAACCTTTTCAAGCGTTGCATTCGGTAAATGTACTATAGTGCAGTTTGAATTAGTTTCCATTATATAATGCTGCCAATTAAGGGCTTCTATCAAACCTAGTGTAATACCATCAGGCTGACTGCGATGAACTGCATCATGGTTACGATAGATGGCCAGATTAGTTTGCTTTATAATTGATTTCTTTTGTTTTATCAGTGTTGTCTCTGCTTCTAATGCTTGATTGGGCTGGTGCTGGTAAAAAAGACCTTCATGGGTAATTAGTAAATTTGCGTTAATATCGGCTGTTCGTTGGATAACATCCATACTTGGCATAAAACTGACAGCTATCCCTTTTACTATATCTTCTCTATTTCCGTATTTTAACCCGTCAACCGTTGATGGATCATAGGTAATTCCATCCTCCATCTGATCGATTACATGTTGAATAGTAATCATTTAAGACACTCCCTTTAGGAAAACATTATAGCGATGACCCTTTTCCTTCCTGAAACGTGATTAACCCGTTCCAATATTGCTGGAACGGGCTTTGTAAGACTCCGCTTACCTAGTGATAATTTTCTTTAACACGTCTTTTGGCTGTTGGTCCTGATCAAACAGGAATGGCCAGTTTTTTCGGCCTTTTACCGGGAAATCATGTAGCCATGTGTAATCATCAGCTACTCCCCAAAATGTGATTGCATGGATATGCTCTTTATATTCTTTGAAGACCTCGAAAAATTGCGCATACCGTTCCGCTTGTAATTCATTCATAGCTTCTGTCGGTTCGGACAAATCTGTTCGCTTATCATCAAATGCAAACATCGAAACATCCATTTCGGTAATTTGTACCTCCACACCCAATGAAGCATATTTTTCAATTGCTTGACGGATGTTATCCAAGGATGGATCATAAATATTCCAATGAGCTTGCATTCCTACTCCATGAATTGGTACTCCTTTTTCCTTCAACTGTTTTACTAATTGATAGATTTTATCGCGTTTTGTGGGGTTTGATTCATTATAGTCATTATACAGTAAAGTTGCATCCGGATCTGCTAGGTGTGCAAATTCAAAGGCTTTTTCTATAAATGATTCACCCAGAACTCGATACCATTTAGAGTCACGGTAAAATTGGTTCTCTTCATCGGCAATTACTTCATTTACAACATCCCAGCTGTAAATCTTCCCTTTATATCTACCTACAACTGTATCAATATGGTCTTTCATTCTGTTTAACAAAGTATCTTGATCTACTAGCCTGTCATTGTGTTCAAAAAGCCAATCACTTGTTTGATTATGCCATACTAATGTGTGACCTCTCATTGCTTTCTTATGTTTCTCCGCAAATGCGACCATTTTGTCACTAATTTCAAACGTATATTCATTTTCATTCGGATGTAGACTCTCAAACTTCATTTCATTTTCGGCTGTTAAACTGTTAAAATGCTGTTTAATCAAATCCTCTGACGAATACATGGTATGTTGATTAATCGCTGCTCCTATTTTAAAATCCTTCTCAAAATACTGATAAAGACTTGATACATTTTCTGACATGTGAAAAACTCCTTTTTATTTTACTGCTCCAAGTGTCATCCCTTTAACAAAATATCGTTGCAAAAATGGATAAACCATAATAATCGGCAAGCTTGCGACAATCGTCATGGTCGCCTGAATCGATTTTGGTGTTACCATGTTGGCACTGCCATCAGCTGAATTAGCAAAGGCGGATGCCATATCACCACTTGATGTTGTACTCGAATTGGATAGTATTTTCATCAGCTCATATTGTAAGGTAGTAAGGTGTGCTTGACTTGAATTATATAAGAACACATCAAACCATTGATTCCATTGAAAAACAGCTACAAATAAAGCAACAGTTGCTAAAACAGGTAAAGATAGCGGTAATACAATTTGGAAGAATATCCGAAAATCACCGGCTCCGTCAATTCTTGCAGATTCAAAGATACTGTTCGGCAAGCCTTCGATAAAGGAGCGCATGATAATCAGGTTAAATGCACTGATTAATGTTGGTAGAATGTATACCCAGAAAGACCCAATTAACTGTAAATCTCTCATTAATAAGAATGTTGGGATTAATCCTCCATTAAAATACATCGTCATAATAAAAATAATCGTAACAGATCTTTTAAAAACAAAGTTAGGCTGAGCAATCGCATAAGCTACCATTGCAGTACAAAACAATCCAACACCAGCCCCGACAAGTGTTCTTAATACAGAAATCAGGATAGCTTGATAAATAGCTGCTTTCTCGAATACGTGCTCATAGTTGTGCCATGTAAATTCTCTCGGCCATAAATAAATGCCACCACGAACAGAATCTGTTGCATCATTTAAAGAAATCGCAATTTGATTTAAAAACGGATATAGCATAAACACACAAAGAATGAGCATAAAAATAATATTACATGTATCAAAAATGATATCTTCTTTCGTTCGCATAAAGCTTGCTTTTTTTCTTTTAAACATAAATGGCCCCCCTAATAAAGTCCACCTTGACCCATTTTCTTCGATAATGAATTGGCTGCAATTAAGAATACAAAACTAATAACCGTTTTGAACATACCAGCAGCTGTGGCTAAAGAAAAGTTAAACATCGAAATACCATATTTAATAACAAATACATCAATATTTTCAGAGTATTCGACGTTTTGACCATTTCCTAGCAAATATTGAGGTTCAAAGCCTGCTTCTAAAATGTAACCAATATTCATAATAAGAAGAACAATAATAACAGACTTCATACCAGGAATGGTAATATGCAAGATTCTTTGAATTCTGGATGCACCATCAATTTTAGCTGCTTCATATTGCTCTTGATCAATCATAGAAATCGCTGCTAAATAAATAATCGCGTTCCAACCAACATTTTTCCATGTTTCTGTTGCACCCAAAATCCCCCAAAAATACTCTCCTACACCTAACCAAAGAATTTCTTTATCAATTAAGCCAAGTGTCATCAGTACCTCATTAAGGATACCTTCAATTGATAATACAGAAGAAACTAATGCTGCAGCTACAACCCAAGATAAAAAGTGTGGTAGATAACTGATTGTTTGAACTACTCGTTTAAATTTGATATTGGATAATTCATTAATCAATACAGCTAGTGTGATTGCAGTAACAAACCCTAATACTAGGTTAATAAGACTTTGTGCTAGCGTATTCCGAAGTACACCAAGAAAGCGATCATCTGTAAATAAGAATAAAAAATGCTTCAAACCGACCCATTCTTGTTCAGAGAAACTCAACGCTGGCTTATAATCTTGAAAAGCCATGGTCCAGCCCCATATAGGTAAATATTTAAAAACAATTACCCAAATAACAAAAGGTACGGTCATCCATAGCAGTGCCTGTTGTTGTTTACATTTTTTCAAAAAAGCTTTAATGCCTTTTTCTTTTTGTGGCTGTGCTAAAGTCTGCATTGTATTTGATTCTGATTGCAATGGTAATTCCCCCTTTTCTATTACAATAAAAAATTTTCTCTATGTTTTCGGACCATTAGGCAAACAAGCCATTCGCCTAATGAACATCGATAATTATTTGGATGCTTCATTCTTGAATTGAATGGTCCGAAAACAACAAAGATTACCATTTTTAAAGTAAGGCAGGGACAAAAAGTAAAACCAGAACATTTCCTATCACCACTCGTCAAATTACTTCGTTTTCCACAGGGCATGTGTTGGTCAAAGGACCGTCATTAACCGACCGCACAAGCCTGGGTAACTTTGACTACAATTAGTGTATCTGTGTTTTTAATGTTCGATTTTCCTTTGCCTATTGGCTTTGTCCCAACCTCTTCCTTTAAAATGTATATCCTTATCAGTCCTTAACAGGTATCGATGACACACCGATACCCGTTAATATGACCAAAGGAACAGATTGTACGAAATGAGTGGGCGATTGCTAAAATTACTCCGCAGTTGCTGCAGATTGTTCAGCTAATTCCACTTTTCTCTTAACTGACTCTGTGATAACTTCTTCATATTCTTCATATGGAAGGCCTTCGAATTCATCTAGATAACTTTCCCATTGGCTATCAAATTCACTTGGATCAGCAAAAATAATTTCAGGGAATTTCCGTTTCATTAAGTCGTCTAATTGCTGTTCATATAATTGAGCTGGGGATCCTGTTTCGATTGGTGTATCCCAAGCTGGATACCATGGTCTTTCATCTGGCTCAGAGAATAGCTCTGTAAATGTTTCAATACCATAGGCATCTAAAAATTCTTTATCTCCATCGTCATACATCATAGTTGCTACTTCTGGTTGCTTAGGAGGTTCTACAGCATTACCATCTTCATATAATCCATTCATACGAGGCCATCCCCACTCGAAGTAAGTAAATCCGAAATCATCACGGAATTCTGTACTTCTTGTAAGTTCAATTTGCTCTTCTGTACGATAATAGCGACCATCATCATCTATCTCATATGTTTCGCCTTCAATACCCCACGTAATTAGTTTTTGGGTATCTTCTTTCGCCATGTGATCTAAAAATTTAATGATACGAATTTGATCTTCTTCCGACGTACCTACTGTAATTCCCATACCAGGTGAAGCTGTGAAACCTACTGGATCTAAATATTGATCTTTAATTCCTTCTTCAAACACAATCGGAAATGCCATATAGTCGTTATACGGGTCATCATCTTCCTGAAGTGTGTTCATTGCATCACCAACTTGCCAACGATAGTCAAAGAAACCTACTACACGACCAGTTGTTAACTTAGCTAAATATTCATCATAGTTTTGTGTAAATGATTCTTGATCAAATAAACCTTTGTCACTCAGTTCGTTTAACTTTCTCAACCAACGTTCTGTTTCTGGCTTATTAGGGTAAACAGTTGCTTCATGCGTCTCCATGTCTACCATAATACCGCCATCATTTGGATAACCTGCTAAATGATTTGGTTGATTAGAAAGTGCAAAGAAACGCCAGTCATCTGTTAGTGCCGTAAAACCAATTGTATTTGCTCCATCAATTTGCGGATTTGCTTCTGTATATTCTTCAATAATTGCAAAATATTCATCTAGTGTTTTTGGATGTGGGTAATCTAACTCTTTTAATACCTCACGCTTTATCCACCATGCACCTTGCTCTACGTTTGCCGGCTTTGCAAAACCATGGGATGCCCCTGAAGGAATAATATAAATATTTCCGTCATCACGTTTCATAAAATCTAAATAAGGTCCATACATTTTCATAATATTAGGTGCATGTTCCTCCAGCAGATCATTTAGAGGAATAAATCCTCCCGCATCTATTACAGCATCTGTAGATTGTTCTGCATTTAATAACTCTGGATATTCTCCACTAGCAATCATCGTCCCAATTTTCTGATTAACGTCACCAACAATGTGCTCAATGTCAAAATTAACTCCAGTTTCTTCTTCAAACATCTTCCCTATAGTTGTCTCAGAGGTATTGATATCTTCTCCAGGACCTGATGCATCAAAGAAATCATACGTGTAAATCTCGCCATCACTTTCTTCGTTATCTGCTTCTTCTGTACTATCATTACCACTGTCCGTTGTACCTGCTTCCTCACTATCATTACTACAAGCTCCTAAAACTAATAGTAATAGTGCAGCTAGTAAACTTAATAGCCATACCTTCTTCTTCCATGTCATAAACTAATTCCCCTTTCCTTTTACGTATTTTTCTTTTGCTGTTTTAAATTGTAAGCACTTTCATTGTAACTTGTTATGATCGCAATTGTTACCCATCAAAGTTTAGTTGAAACTTTGAAAAATATATGTAGTACATTCAACCTATACTTTTTTAGGGTCTATATCTTATAGTAGCAACTCAACTCTCTAAATAATTCCATTGACCGCCCGCATCTCCGCGTATATTTTTTCTCACACGTCATGAACATCTTAATGAATCAACAGATACCCTCGCAGGAAATTATATCTATAAAATGCGAAATGCAGCCCAAAAAGTTGGACTACATTTCTGTTTGCACTTTAACAGGTATTTTAAGGTAGATCGTTGTTCCATGGTCCTGTTCTGTTTTTATTTTTAATTGAAATTGATCTTGATAGTACATTTTCAAGCGCTGATAAACATTCCTGATTCCTATACTATCACCCGTAATTTCATCCTCTTCAAATGAATCCATTATCTCATTATATATACGCTTTTCGATTCCTTTTCCATTATCCTCAATCATACAAATAAGATGATTATTATCCATTTCGATTTTTAAATGAATTTTTCCGTTTGTTTTTAATGGCTCTATCCCATGGATACTTGCATTTTCGACGAAAGGGATAATCGTCATATTAGGAATCAAAATATGTTCTGCCGAATCTGCAAGTTGGATGCTATATTGCATTTTATCATCAAATCGATATTTTTGTATTTCCAGGAAGGCTTGGATTAATTGCACTTCCTCTTTCACTGTTATAAAATCCTTCTCCCAGGTAATCGAGTTTCTTAATAGCTGTGCCATATTCCGAATTATTTCCGCTGTTTCCTCTTCTTTTTTCAAGACGCTTCTCATTCTGATCGTTTCCAGTACATTAAATAAAAAGTGAGGATTGATTTGACTTTGTAATGCTTTTAATTGTGTTTCTTTTTTTTGTATTTCCAAATCTTTCTTCTGAATACGTGCAATGTACACATCATTAATCAAATCTTTAATTTTTTTAGACATGCGATTAAACTCCGTTGTTAAAACACCAATTTCATCCTTATAGGTTTTTCCAGGTATTAACTCAAAGTTTTGATCTTTAACCTTTCTCATCTTTTTTACGATAGTATTTAATCGAAAATGAATATTACCAACAAGATAAATAATAAATAAAGTAGGGATGACAAAATTCCATAAGGCTAAATACAAGATGGATGGAATCGATTTTTTTACTTCCGCTAACAATTGATCCTCTGCCATTACACCAACCACTTTCCAATCTGACATATATTGCAACTGGTAGAATTCTTCTAATACTGTAGAGTTTTCAGGTATCTGGATAGTATCAAAGGAAATATAGTCAGACTGCCACTGTATGGATTCATTAGTGGAATACTCAATAATGTTCTTCTCATTTAATAAGTAAATGTCTCCTTCAAACGTTTCGTTAGCAAAAAGCTGATGAATAAACCGATCGTTCAAATTAATCATGATAACCTTTTCATTTGATGAGATAGTAGTAGATCCCAAGGCTCTGACCACAACAAATTGATCTAAATCACCGTTTTCTGCTTTGGCTCTCGTAACAATTGGATATTTATCTCTAGTCTGAAGTGTCGATTGGTACCAATGTGATGCTTTTACTTCTTCGTCAATTGCAAATATTCCACCAGCAGTTATCACAGTAGGATTATCCGTAAATAGATGAACAGAGCGGATCGAAGAGTAAACTGGTGTATATTTATTGATATCGCGAAAATGGTTATTATAATCCAATATAAAATCAACAGGTGACTCATATGCAGTGTCTAATAGTTGATAAACAAATGCATCTGAATAAAGAACAGATGCTACTCCTACAGCATCCTCGACCCCTTGCTTAAAACTATTTGCTACTTGTCTTAATGCAAGTTGGTTATCATGTATTTTTTGGGAGCGGACATTTTCTGAAGTCACATTATAAAAAATAACATTCGTTAATACGATAGGTAAAAATACACAAAACATATAAATTAGTAATAATTTATTTCTGATTTTAATATCATTCAGGTGAATTCTTTTCATAGAAATCCTTCTAACTAATTCGATCCATTAATTTTTTCCGGTATTGCGATGGTGTGGTACCGACAATTTTTTCAAATTGCGTGACAAAATAATCCGGATTATTAAATCCGACATTTTCCGCCACTTCATATACCTTTAAATCAGTAGTCCGAAGCAGTTTTTTAGCTGCATCCATTCTGACTGTTAAAATATAATCTTTAAAATACACACCGTACGTTTTTTTAAAGAGCTGCCCCATATAAACAGGATTCATATAAAATTTGTTCGCAATCGATTTAAGGGTAATCGATTGATCATAATGTGAATGAATATACTTCTTTATGCGATAAATAGTACCTTTAACATTGTTTTGATTCAATTCCGACAGAATATTGGCTGCATCTTTTATAAAGTTGCCCCACATGGTTTGTAACTGTTGAAGATTTAAAGAATATTGATCCCACTCTAGCATATCTTTGAGATTAGTGATTTCCTGTTCATCCCCATCAAATTCAATAATAGCCTTTAAAATCCTATGATTAAGACGATTTACCATCGTTCGCAATGCATCTTTAGCAAAATGCATTTCTCGGCATGTCTGGATCATTTTGTTTAATTGCATAGTAATTTTTTCATGGTTGTTCTCTTCTATAAATTCCATCATCATATCATAATAGCTTTGGTCCAGATCAATAAAAAGTACATCTTTCTCTTCAATCATCGAAGCGGTAATAATAGGACCATCAAATAAATATTTGAATTGGACACACTTTTTGGCCGATTTATACGAAGCAATTAAATGTTCAATTTTTGTTACTGTTTGGCCACAGTAGAAATGTGCATTCAGTCCTGTACTCTGATACCAATCATCGAGAAATTGATTTATATCTCGATTATTTGCGGTAAGGAATTTGTCATTGATCACTAATCCAAAACAATTAACGGTATCTTCAAAGCACATATAGTGATGTTGTGCTTTCATATCGAGTAAGCTATTTTCCAATGTTTCAAAGCATTGCTGATAATCTACATTCAGTCCGTTTATTTCAGCCTTAATAAAGGTAAATTCATCTCCCTTATAAAAGGGATGGTTAGATACATTGGAAAAATCATATTCCTTATCACATAAGAGGATTTTTTTTAGTTGAGTAATATTTTCCAACTTATCCTCCATTTGTTTCGTCTCATATTCAGATTCAATCGCTTTCGATACTTTTTGCAACGTCTGATGGATCTCTTCTTGATCTACAGGCTTTAGAATAAAATCTTTCACTCCATATCTAAGCGCTCGTTGCGCATATTTAAAATCGTTATAACCACTTATCACAATAAAATAAGGAGAATGAGAGATGTGTTCTTTACATTGTTTAATTAAATCCAATCCATCGAGAACCGGCATCCGTATATCCGTAAGTACAAGATCTGGCTGAAGTTCTCTAATATCGGACAATGCGTCTTCTCCATTATCCGCTTCGCCACAAACTGTAAAGTCATATGATTCCCAATCTATTAATGTTTTGATTCCCTTACGAATATAGACATCATCATCTACTAAGTAGACTTTATGCATGGTTCTTCTCCCCTTTCACATATTCTTTCTCCAATAGACTTTGTTGTCTAATTTCAAAGCTTTCAAAGGCAAAAAGGGCTAATCGTGTAATGAGATAAAAAGTGAAACTGATTCCTACAACTGGGAGTAGACCTGGTATAAATCTCCAAAGATATTGTAGTAAAAACAAAGTGACGAGCATTGCTATTGATATAAATGGACTAAATATTCCTAATACAATTGCATGTTTAAAGGTTTGCCTGATGTTTAAATCAAAATGTGCAGAGGTTGGAAATATATACAATAACGTAATAGCAAAGATAATTCCGATAACGATAAATAGGACTATAAAGAAGGATTGAAAGCTAGAAGTGTGTTGGATTATCCACTGAAAATCAATCAATAAAATATACCCAACTACTGTCAACACGTAACCGATAACATTTGCTTTCACAAAATTGTTCTTATACGCCTTGAAAAATGTTTTATTAAAAGAAATATCATCCTCCTGAACACACCACTCCCTAATTGTAATTACTAAAGCCATTGTTGCTGGGAAAATACCAAGAACAACTAAGCCTGCAATTGACATTACGATCCACAATAAATTTAAATACATGATCCACATAATCCATTCCAAAATACGATAGAGACCATTGGAATTGACTGTTTTCACCATAACATATACCTCCTTCCGTTTTGTAAACGCTTTAATATTCAAAGAAAAAAATATACTTTGTTTATTCGATAGACATACTTATTATAGTACAATATTATACAAAAGAAAAGTGGCTTTTCCATATAAGGTCATTATTTTATCCACTAAACAACTCTGTACTATCCATTATATTAGGCTAGCGCAATACAGAGAACAACAGAAGGAGGATTTTTTATGGTTTACAAAGCGACAATCAAAAGAAACAGCTATCG
The DNA here is from genome assembly GCF_052063305.1 of Gracilibacillus sp. HCP3S3_G5_2. Classification (NCBI taxonomy): domain Bacteria; kingdom Bacillati; phylum Bacillota; class Bacilli; order Caryophanales; family Bacillaceae; genus Gracilibacillus; species Gracilibacillus sp. HCP3S3_G5_2. Next base: position 99,243 of record NZ_JBQHXU010000010.1, read on the forward strand.
TAATTTACTGAAAGAATACGGTTATGACGAGAAAGAAATCGATCAAAGGGTGCAGAATACGTGGATGCAATTATTCGACACCTCTCATCCAGAAACTCAAATCTATTTCCCAGTAGGTGATGACTTAGGTTATATGCTTGATACTGGAAATGACGACGTACGAACAGAAGGTATGTCCTATGGAATGATGATGGCGGTGCAAATGGATGACAAAGATATTTTCGATAGGTTATGGAAGTGGTCCATGACTTATATGTATATGGAAGAAGGAGAAAATACAGGCTACTTTGCCTGGTCATGTGCACCAGACGGTTCAAAGAATGCTGATGGCCCTGCACCAGATGGTGAGGAATATTTTGCATTAGCACTGTTTTTTGCTTCACATCGTTGGGGGGATGGATCTGGACTCTATGATTATAGCAAACACGCAAAGGATTTATTACATCGTTGTATTCATAAAGGAGAAAATAACGATGGTTATCCAATGTGGAATCCAGAAAATAAACTAATAAAGTTTGTACCTAGTGTAGAATTTTCTGATCCCTCCTATCACTTACCACATTTTTATGAATTGTTTGCATTATGGAGTTATGAGGAAGATCGTGCTTTTTGGAAGGAAGCTGCTATTGCCAGCAGACAATATATTGCGAAGTCTGCACATCCTTTAACTGGATTAGCACCAGAATATGCTTTTTATGATGGTTCACCTAATCATATTAGAGGGTTTGGCCATTTCTTCAGTGATTCATATCGTGTTGCCTGTAATATTGGATTAGATTATGAATGGTTTCAAGATAATGCTTGTCCAGTCGTTGTCACGGAAAAGATTCAAGCCTTTTTTGCTAATAAAAATCCTGAGGATTACAGAAGGTATAAGATTGACGGAGAACCTTTTGATGAAAAAGCACTTCATCCAGTAGGACTAATCGCTGCCAATGCCATGGCCTCATTAGCCACAAGTGGCGAAAATGCGAGAAAAGCAGTCGATTTATTTTGGCATACACCTGTCAGGATTGGTAAGAGAAGGTACTATGATAACTGCCTTTACTTTTTCAGTCTTTTAGCCTTAAGTGGGAGGTTTAAAATTTGGGCTCCGGAATAAATAGATTGAGATGTTGCCAGTAAAGGTATGATAGTTGCCAGTAGACTTGATGAACTTGCCAGTAAAGGTGCGATAGTTGCCAGTAAACTTGATGAACTTGCCAGTAAAGGTGCGATAGTTGCCAGTAACCAGCTGAACTTGCCAGTAAAGCTACATGTATTAACGATCCTTTAAAAAGCCAAGGATATTCATCCTTGGCTTGGTACATTATTGTCTAAAGTCCATTAAGTCTTGATTTAATTGCTTTGTTTGTTGGTATACATCTTGATATAGCTTAAATAACTGTTTATACTTTTCTACATTTTCTGGATTAGGTTGGTAGGTTTCGGCATCCTCTAAGATAGCATCTGCACATTCTTTTAATGAAGCATACCATCCTGAACCATAAGCAGCAAGCATTGCCGCTCCCATCCCCGGACCTTGTTCACTTTTTAATTTGATGATTTTTGCATCAAATATATCTGCCTGGATCTGGAGCCAATCCGGATTTTTCGCACCACCACCGATAGAATAAATCGTATCAATTTGCTTACCATTTTCTCGGAAGATCGCAATCGATTCATTCAGTGAAAAGGTAATCCCTTCTAATACAGCACGAGCGAAATCCTTTAAGGTATGAGAGCTGTCCATGCCGATAAAACTTCCACGAATTTGCGAATCTGCATATGGTGTACGCTCACCAACTAAATATGGTGTAAATAGTAAACCATTAGCACCAGCAGGTACATCTCCCACACCGTCTAACAGTTCATCAAAGCTCTGTTCCGCTGCAAACGTTCTCTTAAACCAGTTTAAGCTATGTCCAGCAGCTAATGTAACCCCCATTGTATAGTAAGCATCCTGTTCACCATGGTTGAAATAGTGGACTTTTCCTTGATAATCTTTATCACCCGAAGGTTCATAGGAAAGCACAACACCTGATGTCCCAATACTGGCGAACGTCCTCCCTTCAGATAAAATACCTGAACCGATCGCACCACAAGCATTATCAGCTCCACCGGCAAAAACATCTGTTTCCTCTGATAATCCTGTCTCCGCTGCAATAGCTGTTGTAATTTTTCCGACATTTTCATGTGAATCAATTAATGGCGGGCAAATTGAAACATCTAAGTCAAGTAAGTCACAGATTTCTTTACTCCACTCTTTTTTCGCAACATCTAATAAACTAGTCCCAGCCGCATCTGAGTAATCCATATGGACTTGCTCTGTTAAGCGATAGCGCACATAATCCTTCGGTAAAACGAATGTCTTCACTTTTGCAAAAGTTTCCGGCTCATGTTCCTTCACCCATAATATTTTGGGTAAAGTGAAGCCTTCCAATGCCAAGTTTTTTGTTATGTCAATAAATTTCTCTTTACCAACTTTTTGATATATTCTCTCGCATTGGGGTGTTGTACGGGTATCATTCCATAGAATCGCATTGCGTAGCACTTGATTATTTTCATCAAGCAAAACTAAACCATGCATTTGACCTGAAAAGCTTAAGCCCTCAATGTCGGACACGTCTCCATCAAATTGTTGAACAAGTTCTTTGAGACCAGCGACGGTTTGTGCTACCCAGTCTTCCGGCTTTTGCTCGGAATAACCAGTTTTCTCTTGTATTAATGGATAGTCCTTAGAAACTTCCTGAACTACTTGCCCCGCTTTATTCACTAATAGCAGCTTTACTGCACTTGTGCCGAGATCGACACCAATTACATAACTCACAGCCACACCTCTCCTCTCACTTTTGGTTATATTCGCAACTAATATAACTTCAAAAATCGAAGTAAAGACTTAGCTATGCATAAGCTCAGCTAAGTCTTCTTCTTTCCGTCTTTTTTCTTCATTAAGAAGATATAAAAGACGCTGTCCAGTCCCACATCCTAACTGGCACTTCTGCTTTTCTTATCGATCGGTATATGCGTTTAATAGATATTGGTTGATGGTTGCTTTGATAACCTCTAGGCGACCAGATTTGTTTTTAATTTCTTTAAGGTTTAATGCGTGTTCTTCAAGTGATTTGAAGTCTGCCTTTCCTTCTACAATATCTTTACCTATGCCTTCTTTAAAGCTTGCATAACGGTCATCGATGATTTTTTCGAATACTTGATCTTCTACTAATTTGCTAGCTACTTTATAACCAACTGCAAAGTGATCCATACCAGCAATATGTGCATGGAACAGGTCATCTTGTTCGAAGGAACCACGACGTACTTTTGCGTCAAAGTTTAGACCACCGGATCCAAGTCCGCCATTTTTAATAATTTCATACATTGCTAGTGTTGTAGAATAAATATCTGCAGGAAACTCATCTGTATCCCATCCTAATAACGGGTCACCTTGGTTTGCATCTACTGAGCCTAGTAATCCATTAACACGTGCATAACGAAGCTCATGTTCGAATGTATGACCAGCAAGTGTTGCGTGGTTTGCCTCGATATTTAATTTAAAGTGATCCTCGAGTCCATATTTTAATAGGAATGCATGGGCAGATTGAGAATCAAAATCATACTGGTGTGTTGTTGGCTCTTTTGGTTTTGGTTCGATTAAGAATTGTGCATCAAAACCGATTTCTTTCGCATAATCTACCGCCATGTGGAAGAATCGACCAAGATTATCTTGCTCAAGGCCAAGGTCTGTGTTAAGTAATGTTTCGTAACCTTCGCGACCACCCCAGAATACATAATTTTCTCCACCAAGCTCTTTACCAATTTCTAATTGTTTCTTTACTTTTGCTGCTGCATATGCAAATACATCCGCATTATTAGAAGATGCTGCCCCATGCACAAAACGTGGATTCGTAAAGTTGTTAGCTGTATTCCAAAGCAGCTTTACGTCACTATCTTTCATATGATCTTTAATCAGGGCAACAATAGTATCTAAGTTTTGATACGTTTCGCGTAATGTATCACCTTCTGGTGCAATATCAACATCATGGAAACAGAAATATTTCACCCCTAGTTTTTCGAAAAACTCAAATGCCGCTTCTACTCTTGCTTTCGCACGGTCCATGCCATCGTACTTATCCCAGCTACGAAGTGCTGTACCTGTACCAAATGGATCGGATAAATCCTCTGTAAAAGTGTGCCAGTATGCTACACCAAAACGAAGAAACTCTTCCATAGATTTTCCGTTGATTTCTTCTTGTGGATTGTAAAATTTAAATGCAAGTGGATTAGTTGACTTCGGTCCTTCATACTGAATTTTGTTAACGTTTTCAAACCATGTCATTTATTCATACCTCCAAGTTATATCCATTCAGGATTTGATTTCGTGATTATTATAGCAACTACACTAAAGTTTGTCTAGTGAATAAACAAAGATTGTAGAATTATTTTTCCTATTGTGATAAAATGATTGTAATTTATTGCGTAGAAATGAGTGAGGCGAATTGAGTCAAACGTGGAATCAGCATGTTGTAAAGAAAGAGAACAAAGCATTAGTGCTTGATACAATTCAAGACAGGGCACCTATCTCAAGAGCAGCCATTGCCAATATAACTGGTTTAAATAAAGGGACTGTTTCATCACTTGTTAGTGAATTAATAGAGGAAAAGTTAATTCATGAATCTGGCACTGGTAAATCAAGCGGAGGCAGACGACCAGTGATGTTGCTATTAAACGAAACTGCCGGATTTACCATCTCGGTTGATCTTGGTGTTACAAGTATTCTAGGAGTATTAACAGACCTTCGAGGTACTATCATTTCTGAAAAAAAGATTCACTTTAAAAATCCTGCTTTAGATGAAGTGTTAACCTTATTATATCAATTAATGGATCAACTAAAGAAGGATGCTCCTGACTCTGCATACGGAATTGTCGGAATTGGTGTCGGGGTACCAGGAGTTGTTTCAAGGGAAGGCGAAATCTTATTAGCGCCAAACTTAGGATGGAAAAAAGTTCCTCTTCAACAAATTCTTTTTGACCACTATAAGATTCCAGTAATAGTAGAAAATGAAGCAAATGCAGGGGCTTATGGCGAGAAGGTGTACGGTGTCGGGCAACTGTCCAATGAGATAGTTTATACAAGTGTTAGTACCGGTATTGGTGTCGGCTTGATTCTTGATGGTAAATTATATAAGGGATTAAGGGGATTTTCAGGTGAACTCGGTCATATGACAATCGAACAGGACGGTCCAGCATGTCGATGTGGAAATAAAGGATGCTGGGAGCTTTATGCTTCCGAAAATACCTTGCTAAAACAAGCGGACATTGCCGGAATTGCCAATGCTACGGTCGAAAAAATAGTCGAAATGGCTGATCAAGGTGATACGAATGCGATCCAGTTATTAGAGGAGCTTGGCGATTATTTAGGTGTAGGAATTACCAATATTATCAATATATTTAATCCTGAGCAAGTCATCGTCGGTAATACTTTACGTCAAGCAGAAAAATACATTATACCAGCTATAGAAAAAAGAATTGAAAAAAATGCGATTGGCTTTAACAAGAATGATGTTCAATTAAATATAGCCAAATTAAAAAAATATTCTACTGTAATGGGGATGGCAGCCTTTAATATTGAAAGCTTCTTCAAAGAGACTGACAACGAACCTATAATGAATTAATTTTCTTCCGTTATTATGAGCTGGAATACTTTTTTATTGAAATCCCCCGACCTCTTTGCTCGGTGTTCGGAAGGATTTCCACTTATTCCAGCTGTGATAGTAACATTGCTTCCATCACAAACTTCCTCTTGACACATTTCGTTATTACTACCTAAATTATGTATTTATTTAGTCACCCAGTTTAGGCTTTTTACATATGCTACATGGGGTGATGACATGAATAAAGATTACAAAGAATATTTGGAAAACTTGTTAAATTGGGGAGAAAAATTGAAACAAACAATTCAAGAAAGTGAGCTTGCAGACGAAGAAAAAATACATGCATTAACGCAAGTTGAAGAGTGGCAGAATAAAATTTATGAATTATTAGACGAAGAAAAAAAAGAAGCAAATCCTGAGAGAATGGCCGATTTAAGAGCAGAAGGAGAAAACCTAATACAAGAAATACAAAGTTCATCTAATAGAAATAGTGTGCCATATGGCAAACATAAACTACCTCCCTTGCCTTATGCGTATAATGCGTTGGAGCCTTACATTAGTGAGGAAATTATGCGATTACACCATACAAAGCATCACCAGTCATATGTTGATGGCTTAAATAAAGCGGAAGAAGCATTATATACAGGAAAAAAAGGAAAGGAACCAATTAAGCATTGGTTAAGAGAGCAGGCATTTCATGGATCAGGACATTATTTGCATACGATCTTCTGGTTTAACATGACACCTAACAGTACAAAGAAGCCTTCTGGCGAGATACTTCAGCAAATGGAAAAAGATTTCGGTTCATGGAACAACTTTAAGCGGTTGTTCACTAGTGTTGCCGAATCCGTTGAAGGTAATGGCTGGGCTGTCTTATTGTGGTCTCCGAGAAGTGGTAGATTAGCCATTCAGTCATTTGAAAAGCATCAGTTATTTCAGCTACCAGATACCATTCCGTTGTTAGTATTAGATGTTTGGGAACATGCTTACTACCTACAGCACAAAAATGATAAAGCTTCCTATATAAAGGATTGGTGGAATGTCGTGAATTGGGGTAATGTAAATGAGAGATTTAACAAAGCAAAAAACCTAAAATGGCAATTATTCTAACAAAAAGTCGACGTGATAGTCTTATCCACGTCGACTTTTTGTTCCCATTTAATAGGAATCAATCAAGCTATCATCTAAGCCTGGATATGTTTCTGTTTCATCATGGATGGCTTCTATTTCAATTAGCCTCACTTCATTTTTCGTTAATGTCAAATCTAATGTTAAGTCTTCTCCCGTTAGCTTACGTTGTGCTGACTCGAATAAAGGGATCGCGCTTTGCTGCAATGTTTCTACTTGTGCTTTGGAAGGAAAACGAGGGCGCCCCATTTGCTGCCATACCTTCCATGGATTTGCATACTTCTCACTGATCGATTGACTCGACACAAAATACTCCCCTGCATCAAGCGGTAATTGAACAGTAAATGCTCGGTTACATTCTTCCCCTTTTTCCATTACTAGATTCCATGCAATCAATATGATACTACCATCTTCTTTTTCTGTTACTATCACTTTGTCGTCACGATATAATAGTTTGCTACCTAAACGATTAAAAAAGGCAAATAAATGATAGGTTGGTTTTCTCACATGACCTAATCCCATCAATCCAAAACCACCATGAAATTGTGCTTTAGGAACATCCAATTCCTCAAATATATCACTGAATGTCCAGTATGAAAATGAATCAACATAATTGCCACCTTCACTTAAGATTTTGGCGAGGTAATCAGCATTTAACGTTGTGTCATGAACCGGATTTATCGGACTGTAAGATGTATTATATTCCGTTATATGAAATGGAAGGTCTGGAAAATCAGAGTCTTTAATCAGTTGTCTGACATTTTTAAATTCCTGTAACATCTTATCTGGTTCTGCAAGCTCCTGATAATAATAATCTGCCGTTACTTTATGTGGTGAACGAGATGTATATGCATGACGTGAAACAAAATCAACCGGAACATTCTCCTTTTTACAAAACGCTAGAAAATCGGTAATCCATTCATCAGAACCGCCACAAATAGCAGGTCCTCCCACCTGAATAGCAGAATGGACAGATTTTATAGCATTTGCTGTTACTTGATATAGTCTAAAGTACGCGTCTTTATCCGCATCCTTCCAAAAGTTTACTAGGTTCGGTTCATTCCAGATTTCGAATGGCCATGTTAACACTTCTTCTATACCATAACGGTCAATAAAGTGCTTGGTCACTGCTTTAATTAAGTCTTCCCATTTTTGATAATCATTTGGTGGTGTGACATTTCCTTCCCAGGCGAAAATGGTTTGATCGTCTGAAGCTAATAACTTTGGCATAAATCCAATTTCAACAAAGGGTTTTAGTCCGAGCTCCAGAAATGAATCGAAAATCCGATCGATATAGGTAAAGTTATAAAACGGGACGACGTCACCATCTACTTCCATCTCTCGATAAATCCCGATATCATCATGTAATAGACCATGCCCTCTTATATACGAAAAGCCAATTTCTTCTTGTACCGTTTTTAAATGATCCAAATATTCCTGTTGTAATGCCAAACCTAAGCGTCCGGTACCGATACACTTTTTCCAATTATCAGGAAAAATGGTGGCACTATCTCTTTTTACTTGAATCGTGGTCATCCTCTCTTCCTCCCTTTTTCGACAGCTTGGATAAATTCTTTTGCTTTATTGGTTAAATTGGCTAAGTAGTCAGCTGTCAGCTGATCTGTTGCTTTAACTAATGTACTTCCTGCCCCTACCGCAACTGCCCCTGCCTCGATATACTCTGTTGTATTAGTAACATCTACACCACCTGTAGGCATTAACGGGATATGGGGAAGCGGACCTTTCACATCCTTGAAAAAACCCGGACCAATTACACTGGCAGGAAAGACTTTGATCATATCTGCTCCTTTTTCATATGCTGTCAAAATTTCAGTCGGGGTAAAAGCTCCTGCAACAGATACTGCACCATACCGCTTCGTCATTTCGATCGTTTCTGCTCTTACGGTAGGAGAGAAAATAAATGATGCTCCAGCCATTAAGGCTGCACGCGCTGTCTCTGCATCAAGCACAGTCCCTGCACCAACCAACACCTCATCACCTAACTCATCTTTTACTTTTTCAATAAGTGTTAATACTTTTGGGGTTTCAACTGTTATTTCAAGCGATGTGACTCCACCTTCACGTAATGCTTTTGCAATTGGAATAATGGTATCTGGTGTGGTTTTACGTATGACAGCCACGATACCACTATCTAACATTCTTTGTAATACCTTCATTCTATTCAACCTACCTTTTTACATCGACATTATTTTGCCCGAACATAAACTGTTGCAATTCTTCTTTGGTTGGTAATCCTTCATAATCCCCTTTTACTTGAGTTTGCATGGCTCCAACTGCATTGGCACGTTTAACCGCATCAAATAACGAAAGCTGATCGAGCATACCTGATAAAAATCCTGCAGCAAAACCGTCTCCTGCTCCGACAGGATCAACTACCTGTTTAACCTGGAAGCCTTCCACATATCCACTTTCATTTTTCGTTTTCAGAAATGCCCCTTTGTCGCCAAGTTTAATAATTACCGTCTCGCACCCATGAGCCAAAAACCGCTCGGCTACTTGATTTGGCTCTCTTTGATCAAATAAAAAGTGAGCTTCTTCGATACCTGGTAAGACAATATCTGATAACATGACCATTTCTGTTAAAACACTTCTTGCTTTCTCCTCTGTCCACAGCTTGCGGCGCAAATTAGGATCAAACACTACCTTCACCTTATATCTTCGGGCCAGCTTCATTATTTTTATAACTGTATGATAGGCAGTATCACTTAAAGCTGGAGTTATCCCCGTTACATGGAGAAACTTAGCATTTTTTAGATAATCTTCATTAATATCCTCTGTTTGTAAGGTACTGGCGGCCGACCCTCTACGATAATAACTGACACGGATATCGTCAGCATGACGAATTTCCTTAAAATATAGACCTGTTGGAAAGTCTTGTTCCCTTCTCACTTGGCTTACGTCAATACCTTCTCCGCGAACTGTATTTAAAATATATGTACCAAATTCGTCTGCACCAAGCTTACTGATCCAACCAACCTTATGACCAAGACGAGCAAGACCAATCGCTACATTTGTTTCAGCTCCACCTACATTTTTAGAAAAAGTGTCCGAAAAACGCATCATCGGGCTGGATACCGGTGTAAAAACAACCATCGATTCGCCAATCGTTATAACATCCTGCATCTTTACACCCCGCTATATGCCATAAATCCGCCATCAACTGGAATACAAGTACCTGTTACAAAACCACTTGCTTCTTCATCAACCAGCCATAGTAATGTACCTAATAAGTCCTCTGGTGCACCTAAACGTCGCATAGGTGTGTGATCGATGATCTTCTGCATACGAGGTGTCGGAGAACCATCTTCATTTGTTAACAGTGGTCTGTTTTGATCCGTTAAGAAGAAACCAGGAGCAATTGCATTCACACGTACATTCGCTTCCGCCATATGCACAGCTAACCATTGTGTAAAGTTGTTGATCGCTGCTTTAGCTGCACTATATGCTGGCACCTTTGTCATTGGGCTTGGTGCACTCATGGAAGAAATATTAATCACGGTTGTTTTACGTTCAATCATTCTTGCTGAGAATATTTGAGTAGGAATTAACGATCCGATAAAATTCAAATTAAACACGGAAGAAAAGCCTTCGGTTGTCATATCAAAGAAGGTGCGGATGGAAGGGTCTAACAGTTCATCTTTTTTAAAGGTTTCACTTGCTGTGGTACCATCTGGATGATTACCTCCGGCACCATTAATCAGTATGTCACAAGCTCCATATTCTTGGAATACTTTTTCCTCCGCTTTGATCACCGCTTCTCGATCCAGCACATCACATCCAATTGCTATTGCCTCTCCACCTTGTTCTTTAATATCAAGGACAACTTTTTCTGCCTTCTGGATGGTGCGATTTAATACCGCTACCTTCATTCCTTGGCGTGCTAATTCCTTTGCCATTGCCCCACATAATACACCGCCTCCTCCAGTTACAACTGCCACTTTATTTTTTAAGTTCGAATTGATTGGTAACATCTGCTTCATCCTTTCGTTTACTTAATTGATAAGCATCCCATAATCCCCAAAGATACATAATGCCGAGTGCACGGTCATATAATCCATAACCAGGTCTACACTGTTCGCCCCAAATATGTCGTCCATGATCTGGTCTTACATATCCACTGAATTCAATTTCATGGTAGGCTTTAACTATTTCATCAATGCTGATTGAGCCGTCTTTCGTTCGATGAGATGTTTCAATAAAATCACCATTTTCAAATAGTTTCACATTACGAATATGGGCAAAATGAATACGATCTTGAAACTCATGAATCATCGCAACAATATCATTATCTTTCCGTACTCCTAATGCACCTGAACACAAAGTAATACCATTATATTTACTTGGCACTAGATTCAAAATGTCACGGAGACGAGACTGTGTTGTCACAATTCGTGGTAACCCAAATATTTCCCAAGGCGGATCATCTGGATGTATTGCCAATTTAATGCCATGTTCTTCACAAACAGGTATTACTTTGTGTAAAAAATATCGTAAATGTTCGATTAAATCTTCTTCTGTCACTTCCTGGTATGCTTCAAATAAATCTTTTAATGTCTCTAAACGTTCCGGTTCCCATCCAGGCATTGTATAATCAGGATTTGCAGCAATTTTATCGACTAATTCTAACGGCTCCATATTAGCAACTTTTGCTTTTTCATAAAAAAGCGCTGTCGAGTGATCAGGTAAAGAACCGAATAAATCGGTTCTAACCCAATCAAAAACTGGCATAAAATTATAACAAATTACCTTTACATCTATTGAAGCCAGATTTTTAATCGTTTCAATATAATTAGTAATATATTGATCTCGGTCAGCTCGACCTAGTTTAATAGATTCATGGATATTGACGCTCTCCACAACATCTACGTGCAATCCATATCGCTCAACTTGTTCCTTCACTTCCTGGATACGAGCTTTTGGCCAGATTTCACCAGCTGGAATATCATGTAATGCCCATACAACGCCTTCTACACCTGGAATTTGTTTAATTTGAGATAAGGTTACACTATCATTTCCCTTACCAAACCACCGAAACACCATTCGCATGTAGTCACATCCCTTCCTTAGTAGATGATTCGTCCGTGTTGGTCTGGAATACCAGATTTACGGTAAAAATACGTATTGATTTGATCGCGCCATTCTCTGGCGTTTTCTAGTTGCCTTATTAAACGGTCTTGCACATTGTTAAATCTCTCTTTGTCAATATCATTACTTAGAGCATTCCATTGCTCTATTAAGCCTTCTACCTGTTCATATCCTTTAAAATGAGTATCATAGATATGTTGAATAACTGTATTACCATTTTTTAACGTATACTTGTATGGTACATGATGAAAAAATAAAAGCAGTTCATCTGGAACTAGATCTAAATTGTTATAAACTGATTGATGTGGTTCTTCATATTGCTCGGTGTAACCTGTCCCTGTTTCTTTTGTACGATCAACACCTATTCCATCACGATCAGCGAAATGATAGGTCCCCCATTTAGAATATTCGTAACCATCAATATTTGGCCCATAATGCACACCAGGGGTTACCATCCAACCTACCCCAAGTGGTGCAGTATAATTTTCATAGATTTCCCATGAGTTTAATAACATACCTTCTATGGTTTGTAGGACTTTTTCTTGCGTACCAAAAGTTTGTTTGATCCATTCCTTTGCAACTTCTTCTGATGTTAACGCTGGATTCCAGGTTAAACGTCCATACCCGTAAAGATTTGCTTGTGCTAATGTATTTCCGGTCCAATTCTCATCATTACCGATATTTGAAACTGCTGCTACACCACTGTATTTGTAGTGGTGAATATTTCCAGCTACAATTTCTTCAATGGTGGTCCCTTCTCCTTTAATGTGCGTATCAAAGGCAAGCACTTCCTTCCATTGCGGTAATAGGTAACATAAATCGATTTGTTGACCTGTATATTCTTGCGCTATTTGAAATTCAATCATTTGATTAGTCTTTGGCATCGCACCAATTAATGGGGATACAGGCTCTCGTACTTGAAAGTCCATCGGTCCGTTTTTAATTTGCAAAATAACATTTTCATGAAAACGCCCATCTAATGGTTTAAAGTGATCATAAGCTGCTCTTGCACGGTCTGTCGTTCTGTCACGCCAATCTTGCAAGTGATTGTACACAAAGCAGCGCCAGATTACTTTACCATCAAAAGGTTGTAATGCTTTAGCTAACATATTAGATCCATCCGCATGGTCTCGGTTATAGGTGAAAGGACCTGGTCTGTTTTCTGAATCAGCCTTAACTACAAACCCTCCAAAATCAGGTATGTAATCATAGATTTCTTTCGCTTTTTCTTTCCACCACTTTTGGACATTTTCATCAAGAGGATCAGCAGTATCTAGATCTCCTATCGTCACCGGACTGGCAAAATTGATACTGAGGAAAAGTGTGACACCATATGCACGAAAAATACTTGCTATTTCTTCGATTTCAGTAAGGTATTTTTTGGTAATAAAATAGGTTTCTTCTTCCCATACATTCACATTGTTGATCGAAATGGCATTGATGCCAATAGAAGATAAAAATCTGGCATAATCTTTGATTCTCGTTTTATCTTCCACAAATCGATTTTGTTGATAGAAAATCGATTGTCCAGAATAACCTCTCTCAATACTACCGTCAAAGTTATCCCATTGATTGATCATACGAAATTGGTTTTTAGGTTGCTCATATACAGATAACGCTGTAATGTCTTCATTAAGCTGCATCAGTCTCAGCAAGTGATGTACACCATATAATACTGCTACATCAGAATTTCCAGCGATGATTAATTGCTTTTCGTTCGCCATAATAAGGAAGGCCTCATCGTTCATTTCTGCTAATTTGGTTAGATCATTGTTGCTTATAAATTGTTCTAAATTCTTTTTGTTACCGATTACAATTTTGCTATTCATTGGCTCATTCGAAATATACAAATCCCTTTCGAGCATTTGTGGCACTGCTAACTGTAATTCATCCTTAGTAGCTTGTATTTGTAGCCCATCGCCTAGTACACTGATTTGAGCAAAAAAATATCGATATTGCTCTAGCATTTTAACGTCTGTTACTGGCTGATATTGTAGCCACATATTATATTGTTTACTTTTCATCGTTCCACTCCTTTTCTTTTTAAACAAAAAATTCTGGATTTTTTTCTTTCAATTGATCTTTTTCAACTTCTACAAGTTGTAAATGTTCCATTACTGCTTTTTCAGCTACTTCCATATCACGAGCTGATAATGCCTCAAAAATCTTTCGATGCTGTGCAACAATGATCTTCCAATTATGATTAACTGAAAGACGCAATAATCGTAAACGGTCAAATTGGATATTCATTCGCTTTACCATATTCCAAGTTCTATGTTTACCACAGCCTTTATACATTAACTGATGAAATTCATCATCTAGTTCAAACAAGCGTTGATAAGATCCTTTTTCCAAGCAAAATTCCTGCAATGTCAGGTTTGATTCAATTTGTAGTAAATCCTCTCTGTCAATTTTTTCGACCGCTTCTTTTACAATTGCCTTCTCAATATTTTCTCTAACGAAGCGCCCTTCTTCCACTAACGCTAAATTAATTTTCGTAACAATCGTGCCAATCTGGGGATAAACACCTAATAATTCCTCCTGATTTAATTGAAGAAATGCTTCCCTTACCGGAGTTCTACTCACATTAAGCTTATCTGAAATTTCTTTTTCAGACATTTTCGTTCCAGGGGCGATTTCTCCATTCATAATTTGTGATTTGATCGTATTATAAACATAATCACGAGACGATCCTCTAGTTCTTTGACTTTGTGTGACCATTTCTACACCTTCTTTATACTAGTATGGTAGTTAATATTATACGCTTATAATTCCTAAAATTCAACATAGAAAAATAGATCAATCATTGTATTCCCATAAAATTCTCCATTCATTGTCCTCCTCTGCTAAAATAACAGGTTGGTTTATTTCTAAAAAACCGTATTTACTGTCATATATATAGGTTGCGATAAGACGATATACTGTCTGAGTGTTTGTCAGTTCTGCGTCAATTTGATAATTTTTTATTTTGGTAGGATCACTCAACCTAAAGTCAAACGTATTAACACCGAAGTGCTCAAAAAAAACATGCGCACGGTCCTGAATATAATCATTTTTATCAAATTTTTGTTTCATTGATGAATGAAACATCTCCCAGGAATTAGAGAAATCACCATTCTGTTCATATTCATAAAACCTAAAAGCTACTCTTTCCACTTGTCTTTCGGTTGAAAAAAAATACCAAATCATAGAAGACAATGCTATTACTAGAACTAAAACAAAGATTAAACCAGCTGACAATACTAATTTTTGATTTTTATATAAATTATATCGGCGAAATTTCATATAAATCACCCATTTTTTAAGAATTATATGGAAAAGCTCCTTAATTAAGCATATTCATTACAGCTAAATTTAGTATTAACATTATCTAAACAAAAATAGTTCTAAAGACCTATTGTAATCGCTTTCCATATTTAATATAATGAAATCGGTTACAATAATAGTTGTTGTGTACATATACTGTTTACATCCATTTGGTGTAAATACATGTACAGTATTTTGATTCAAAATAGATTGTCCCCCTTTGCACCCTATAAAAATAGGGTGCCTTTTTTTAATCTTAAGTAACCGTACATGTCTACAATATAAAAAAGCACACTCCTTATTATTGAGTGTGCTTCTTGATTAGTGCGCTTCTACTTGTTTAATGAAGCTTTCTTCGTTTCTACGGATTAATTTTTCTTTAATAAATGGAATCACATATCTATCTAATCCAAATCTTCCCGCATTATATCCTGCTACTAGTAAAAATAACGTGAGTAAGATCATTTGGCCATTTGTACTGATCGTCCCGCTGAATAGAAAGGCAAAATTCATGATGATCCCCATTAATGCGGCAAAATTAGTAAATACACCTAGGATCAGTGCAATACCAACTAGCAGTTCTCCCCACATGACAAGGATGGTAAATACATCTGCTCCAGGAATTGCAACAGTTTCTAAAAATGTGGCCCACCAACCTTGAACTGTTGGATTCTCTCCACTTGCACTAGCTACAGCACCATGTAAGAAGCCACTAGCATCAAATTCTCCGCCGATAATTTTACCCCAACCAGATGTCATCCAATGATATCCTAAGTAGACTCTGATAAAAGCTAATATTCCTGCCATTACTTTATTATTTCTTAAAAAATTCACAAACATTATCATACACTCCTTTATTATTGTTCAATATTTCACATTTATACTTGTAATTAATTAGTCTCTGCTATCACTTGCCTCATTTGATTTTTTCTTTTTTCTATCACTTGTCGAATAAAAGGAATTACATAGTAATCTAATCCAAGTTTACCTGCATTAAAACCAGCAGCTAACAAAAATGCGGTTAATAAAATCATTTGTGGATTAGTGCTTACTGTTCCACTGAATACAAAGGCAAAATTCATTACAATGCCCATTAATGCGGCAAAATTGGTGAAAATTCCCAGGATAAGTGCTAATCCTACTAGCAACTCGCCCCACATTACTAAAAAACTAAATACATTTGCTCCCGGAATTGCCACATTTTCAAGAAATGCTGCCCACCAACCTTGTACTGCTGGATGATCACCACTTGCTTTGGCAACTGCTCCATGTAAATAACCAGATGCATCAAACCCTCCTGTTATTTTACCCCAACCAGATGTCAACCAAGTATATCCTAAATAAATACGAATAATAGCTAGAAAACCTGCGACATACCGATTTGTTCTTAAAAATTCTACAAACATCATTATTCACTCCTTTTTATTTGCTCAATAATTCACAATTAATTTTAGCTATATTTGATCTTTATTACACTTATATCATATCATTATTTCTAACTATTTCAACAATATTGTTCAACACTTCACATTTTATTCAATTATTTGTGTCTATTTTGTGACATACCCCCCTTTTTCGGTTATGCTAATAATACATGCTTTCCATTTCAAAGGATAAACTAAACCTTATGGATAGAAAAGAAATGAGGTGCAAAAGAATGAAATATCGCAGACTCGGAAAAACCAATTTAGATGTTTCTGTTGTAGGTATCGGTACTTGGCAATTTGGCGGTGAATGGGGGAAAAACTTTACTCAGGTAGAAGTGGATCAAATTCTCGAACAAGCTAAACAAGAAGGCATCAATTTAATTGATACTGCTGAATGCTATGGTGATCATCTATCCGAACAATTTATTGGAGATTATTTAAGCCGAGAAAATCGTGAGGCTTGGGTATTGGCAACGAAATTCGGCCACCATTTCCATCGGAATTTTGAACGTACACGTCACTGGTCAGCTGATGAAGTGCTCCAACAATTAGATGAGTCCTTGAAATCGTTAAAAACAGATTATATCGATGTATATCAAGCACATTCTTGTACAGATGAAGAATTTAACAATGATGACTTATGGACAATGCTGGATAAACAAAAACAAGCAGGTAAGATTCGTCACTTGGCAATTTCATTAGCCGGTAATGAAGAAAGCTATCAGACGGATAAAGCAAGTGAAGTGGGGGCTGAAGCAATTCAAGTAGTATATAACCGCCTTGAACGTGCTCCCGAAGAAAAAATATATCCTTCAGCCATTAAACAAGAGCTAGGTGTGATGGCTAGAGTTCCTTTAGCTAGCGGTTATTTAAGTGGAAAATATAAACCAGGCTCGACGTTTCAAGCTAATGATGTACGTTCAAGGCACGAACGTGAAAAAACGGATCGAATGCTAAGGTTGGTAGAAGAAATTGCTCGATATGAAGTTCCTGATGGAATTAATATGGCAACCTGGTCACTTGCCTGGTGTCTACAACACGATGCAGTAACAACAGTTATTCCGGGCTGCAAAAATCCGGATCAAGTGATTTCTAACGCGCGAGCTGCTAATTTAGATCTTGTTTCGACTGATCATCCACAGGCGAGACCATTTTGATTCTTAAAACCAACAGCTTCCATTTGTGAAGTTTGTTGGTTCTATCCTATGTTATTCTTCTGCTATATACATCTACTTCTGCCGCCTCTTACCTGAATATTCCATCTAAATTATTTCTAATGAACTAACCTATACCAATAATATGGTAAGCGCTCATGCAATGTTATAATATCTAATCCTTTCATCATTCCCCCAATACAACTAATTACAGCTATCCTTTGAAGGTACGATTCTAAAAAAAGAGGAGCGCATCTCAAGTAAGATACACTCCTTCTTTTGTCTCTATCTATTTTATACATGCTTTGCAAAACTTTGCTTTACTTCTTGCACGACGTCATTCCCATCCCGATCCCACAAAGATTGATTAATGATCTCTACCTCAATCGGGCCATTGTAACCTGCTGCTTCTACTGCCTTTCTCATTCTATTAATTTCGATCACACCATCACCCATCATGAACCTGCCTTTAAACATATCATCCATCGGTACGTTCCAATCAGACACATGAAATCCTAATATTCTTCCTTTTGCCCGTTCGATTTCTATATAGAGGTTTGGATCCCACCAAACATGGTAAACATCGACAATGACCCCTACTTCACTTGGATCATATTTTTCGGCGATCGTTGATGCTTGCTCCATTGTATTAATCACCGATCTGTCAGCTGCAAACATGGGATGTAATGGTTCAATGGCTAGCTTCACACCATAATCTTTTGCAAAGGGAACAAGCTGATCAATTCCTTCTGCAACCTGTGCTCTTGCTGTATCAATATCCTTATCAGCACTTGGACCACAAACCAATACTAAAGTATCTGTACCTAATTCAGCTGCTTCTTCTACTGCCCGCTTATTATCATCGATTCTTTCTGCTCTTTCTTTTGCAGTAGCTGCTGGAAACATGCCTCCACGGCAAACACTAGATACTTGTAAACCCGCATCCTGGATTAGCTGCTTTGATTTTTTTAAGCCGATTTCCGCTATTTTGTGACGCCAAACCGAGATCCATGGCACATCATGACGGACACAACCTTCTACGGCTTCCTGAAGATTCCATTGCTCGGTTGTGATTTGATTTAAACTAAGACGACTCATTAATTGCTCATCTGTCATCGTGTACCCTCCTGCTTCACGCCAGCCAACTCTAATGTCAGCCGCATTCTTTCTGTTGCTAATTCTGGATTTCGGAACAACCCTGCTTTATCGGCCATCACAAATAGATCAGACAAATGTACGATTGAGCGTGCACTTTCTTTTCCACCAATCATGCGGAAATGATCCTGATGTCCGTTAAGGTATGCCATAAAGACAACACCTGTTTTATAGGAAAAGGTTGGCGTTTGAAAAATATGGCGTGATAATGGTACGGTTTTTTCCAATAATTGATCGTATTTTTCCAGATCACCTGCGTCCAAAGCGTGCATCGCTCCTGCTGCTGCAGGGGCAATCGCATCAAAGATTCCTAACAAGGCATGACTGTATCCTTGTTCATCCCCTTTAATTAACGCTGGATAGTTAAAATCATCACCAGTATACATTCTGACACTGTCAGGTAGCAGACGACGCATTTTTATTTCCTTTTGATCGTCCAAAAGGGAAATTTTAATACCATCCACTTTTGTTTCATTGTCTCTAATGATTTGCAGACATATTTCCATTGCTTCATCTAAATCTTCATGTCCCCAGTAGCCTTTTAATGCCGGATCAAACATATCACCAAGCCAGTGTAATATAACAGGCTGAGAAACATTTTGTAAGATTTTATTATAAACTCGCTGGTAATCCTCTGGCCCTTTTGCACAGGCAGCAAGTGCTCGACTTGCCATTAGAATTATTTTCCCGCCTTCACCTTCAACAAAAGAGATCTGTTCTTCATATGCTCTTTCAACGTCTTCTAATGTCACAGATGGAGTAGCTTCTAAATGATCTGTTCCTACCCCGCTTGCCATATTGCCACCAACAGATTTTGCTTCTTTAATCGAGCGTGAAATTAATTCCTTTGCACCTTCCCAGCTTAATCCCATTCCACGTTGTGCGGTATCCATCGCTTCAGCTACTGACAATCCGAGTGACCATAAATAATGACGATATTCCATCGTTTTATCCCAATCAATTTGAGAATCAAGTGTAGGATCAGTATCCGCTAATGGATCGGCTACCACATGGGCAGCCGAGAATGCAATCCTTTTTTCAAAAGGTTTGTCGGTCGGTATATCAAAGGGTGTATAATTACTAGCTTCATGGGTATATAGTTGACGGTCCTTATTCGGCAAAATGAGCTTCTTCATTTTGTGTACCTCCTTACAATTTAATTTCCGGTACCTCTACCCAGCGTCTTTCTTCCCATGATTGTAAACCAAGGTCTGAAAGCTGCGTTCCTTTCGCTCCTTCAAGAAGATCCCAAGGGAATTCCTCATCCGCAAAAACGTGCTTTAAGAATAACTCCCATTGTACTTTGAATCCATTGTCATAAACTTCATTTGTCGGTACTTCCTGCCATTGCGACTGGAAATCAAATGGATTTTCAATATCTGGATTCCAGGTTGGTTTTGGTGTATTCACACGATGCTGTACTTTACAATCACGAAGTCCTGCAACCGCACTCCCTTCGGTACCATCAACTTGAATCGTTAATAAGTCATCACGGTTTACTCTCACTGCCCAAGATGAATTCGCCTGTACAATGACACCATTATCTAACTCAAACGTTCCATACGCCGCATCATCTGCTGTTGCCTTATATCTTTCACCATTTTCATCGACACGCTCTGGAATATGAGTAGCACCTAAACATGATACTGCCTTTACATTGCCAAAAAGATTATCAATGACATAACGCCAGTGAGCAAACATATCGACAATTATACCGCCACCATCTTCTTTTCGATAATTCCAGGATGGACGTTGTGCTTCTTGCCAATCTCCTTCAAATACCCAGTAACCAAATTCCATTCTTACCGATAACATTTTTCCGAAGAAACCGGAGTCGATTAGGCGCTTTAATTTTAAGAGACCAGGTAAAAAAAGTTTATCTTGGACTACCCCATTTTTTACTCCCGCTTCTTTTGCTAATCTCGCTAATTCGATGGACCCTTCCAAATTAGTAGCAGTTGGTTTCTCGCAATAGATATGCTTTCCCGCTGCGATTGCTTGCTTAATGCTATCAGCACGTCTAACTGTTGTTTGGGAGTCAAAATAGATCTGATTATAGTCATCTGCGAGCGCTGCTTCTAAGTCCGTTGAATAGCGTTCAATGCCATGCACTTCTGCCAACGCTTTCAATTTCTTTTCATTTCTTCCTACTAAAATTGGGTCAGGCATTAATGTATCTTCATTTTTTAACAACACGCCACCTTGTTCTCTAATTGCTTTGATAGAACGAATTAAGTGTTGGTTCGTTCCCATTCTTCCTGTTACCCCATTCATAATAATTCCGATTTTATGTTCTGCCATTATTTTTTCCCCTTTCAGTTGCTATGTTGTGTATAGTTTAGCGTAATATAAAAAATTCGTCTTATTAATCTAAGAACGAATTTCTTAAAATCGGAAATGATTTGGAAGATTACTAGCATTTATAGTCGAATACTGGGGGCTTCTCTGGTTAATTTACTGGCGACTTCCCATGGTTTACTGGCAACTCCCGCTAGTTTACTGGCAACTCCCGCTAGTTTTCTGGCAACTTTCCATGGTTTACTGGCTACCCCACTTTTGATAATTTTGTTGTGTAGTGCGGTATTTATTTGGAGAAAGCGAGGTATTATTTTTAAACGAACGATAAAAAGTAGATATCGACTCAAAACCTACCTCGAAACAGATAGAAGCAATATCTTTATCCGTTTCTGCTAGCATCTTTTTAGCCAGCCCTACGCGCACCTCTGTTAAGTATTGCATCGGTGTCGTTTTGTATGTATCTTTGAAAATCGTATTCATATGTCTCGTACTCATTCCCAGTCGTGATGCTAAGTCTTCTGCATGGACCCCCTCGAAGTAATGAGAATCAATATACTCCTTTAATCGCTCGGCTCTTAATGAGTTTGCATCGACTTGTTCATTACTTTTCTCCCCTCGTGCGATTAATAGGAGTAACTGTGATAAATAAGTTCGTAACGCCATCTCTTGATGAAGGGTTTGATGGGCCTGTTCATACAACATGGTACGTAACAGCTGACGAATTTCACTACTATTAAATGAATTTAACCCGATAAATTTAGATTCATATAATGTTTGTTCAAATAATGCTTGATTCGTACTATCTATAATTCTGCTGTCAAAGGCAAGTACTAAGACTGTTAATTTATGATCAGAAAAAATAGCATGCGATGTTAGCGGTGTAATAAAAGTTACATGGTCCTGCTCAAGTAGATACTCAGCTCCATCCAAGATGATTTTACCTGTTCCTTCAAGGACATATAGAAGCTGATAAATTTGATGATGATGCTCTTCGATACGTTCTCCTGCATGATGTTTGCTTTCATATAGCTGTATACCGAATGGTTCAATCCGAATATCCTTTAACATGAAACTTCCTCCACTTTTCAGATTATTTGGTTTATTTTTCAGTAATTTTTATTCATTCACTGCGAAAATCGGGAAGTTATGATATATTGCTATTATATAGTAAGAATTTTAAAAAAAGCAAAAAAGCGAGGAGATTTTCCCATGGGTAACGAAGTTTCCATTGTGTTAGTTGGAATTGGAGGGTACGGTAACATATACGTAAAAAACCTTTTTCAAGGTAATTATGAAAACGTATTCGTGAAAGGAGTAGTGGATGTTGCACCAGAACGTTCTGATTTCTACCAGGAAATAAAAGATCGTCATATACCAGTCTATGATTCTTTAGATCAGTTCTACCAAGAGCATCAAGCAGATCTGGCTATTATTTCGACGCCTATTCATTTACATAAAGCACAAGCATGTCTTGCAATGGAAAAAGGAAGCCATGTACTTTGTGAAAAGCCGGCAACAGCTAATCGAGAACATTTACAGGAAATGATTGAAACAAGAGACCGTAAGAATAAAAAATTAGCGATCGGCTTCAACTGGTCATTCACTGATTCTGTGCAATCTTTAAAGCAGGATATTTTAGCTGGTCAATTTGGCCGACCACTAAGAATGAAAAGCCTTGTTCTCTGGCCGAGAAATGCTGATTATTTCAACAGATCTGGATGGGCAGGGAAAAAATACAGTTCGGATGGACAAATGATTTTTGATAGTGTAGCAAATAATGCTACTGCTCATTTTCTCCATCACCTGCTTTATTTATCTGGTGATTCGGTTGAAACAAGTGCAGAAATTGATCAGATTTCTGCTGAATTATATAAGGCAAATCCAATTGAAACATTTGATACCTGTGCGATTCATTTACAGACAAAAAATAAGGTAGAGATGATGTTTCTTGCTTCACATGCTGTTGCAAAAGAACATCGTCCAAAATACACATTAGAATTTGAAGAGGCGACAATCACCTACCATCCTGAAGGGGAGCGTAGTGAAATTGTGGCAAAATGGCATGATGGTAGAGAAAAATCCTATGAGGATCCGGAAAATAATCATATAGCAAAACTGGGTGTGATGATTGAAGCAGTACGTGATCAGAATAGAAGTATTTTATGCGGACCTGAAGCTGCCAGTGCACATGTCCATGCAATATACGGAATACATCAGTCTGTACAGGACATTCCAAAATTCCCTAAGCATTGGATTGCTTATGATGAAGATAGAAAATTGACTACTGTTCAAGGGTTAAGTGAGACGTTAAAACAATGCTACCAACAGTTTTGTCTACCAAACGATTTAGGTGTCGAATGGAGCCAATCAGGAAAGATCGTCAAATTATAGTTAGATGGATAAAAAAAGTCTAAGGAACTCTTGAAAAAATGATGTGAAAATTGAAACTTATCAAGGTGTTAGCGTCCGTTATCCGCACTTAGCTTCCTTGATTAACTTGAAGCTTAAGTCAGGTTTGACGGACGATTAGCACCATGATCAAACTATGCAGCCACTATAGATACGTAGCAGTGTAATACACTCTGACTACAAATTTTCGATCTTCATCTTCTCCAAGCTGTCCATTATCTCTTCTAAAGATTTCCCGATATTTGATTCAACAGCTGCAACATATGCACCTTCTACAAGCGGGACCCCCTCAGCTATACGTAAATGAGGAGTGTCTGCCAATTCTATCGCCATTTCCGCGTTCATTCTTGCACTACCTAAATCGTAAAAGATAATAGCCCCGCTGTTACCTGCAGCTTGCTCGATGGCTTTTTGCATTTTTTCTATACTTGTGCCAATTTCATTGTCAAGAGTACCACAAGCAAGTGAAAGCGGTACATTGTCAATAACTTGGTCAATTAATTTCTTGATCCCTTCACCAATTTGAAAGCTATGAGACACAATAATAATTCCTACCTTTTGTGACATACTTATTCCTCCAAATCAAGTATTTCTGTTAATGCTTCAAAAATATAAAATGACGACATAGAACCGGGATCAACATGGCCCTTAGAACGGTCCTTAAGATAGGATGCACGTCCTTTGGTTGCGGTCAATTCTCGTGTGTCTTCAATCGTAGCCTGACAAACTTCCAGTAGTCCATGCCATTCTGAAACGTCTTCTTCTTCTAAAAAATCCGCCACTTGCTTCCATACATCATACATCGTTTTTTCACCAAAATCTGCTTTACCACGAGATTGGAGACCATCTACTGCATCATTTATCGCCTGCTTAAAAACCTCTTCATTTACTTCTTTTCCTTGCATTGCGATGGACATTTTCAAAAATGCAGTTCCATATAATGGCCCTGATGCTCCACCAACTTTTGCCATTAATGTCATAGCTGCACTTTTAAGCACGTCTGCAACCGAATCATAGGTGGTATGATTGATTTTCGCTACCACTTCATGGAATCCACGCGCCATATTAATACCGTGATCACCATCTCCAATCGCTTGGTCAAGTTCTGTTAACTGATCTTTATGATCAAACATTCTTTTTTGGATTTCTTTCATCCATTCTTTTGTTTTATCAACTGTTAATATAATCATATCATTCTCCTTTTAGACTTGAAATGCAATTGTCTTAACATCTTTTACTAAAAGCTCCTTTAATTCATCATCCAATTTTAACAAGGTTATGGAGAAACCTGCCATTTCCAAAGATGTCATATATTCTCCTACCCAAGTTTTATACAGCTTAATCCCTTTTTCATCCAGTATTTGAGTGACCTTTCTATTCACAATATGTAATTCCATTTCTGGTGTAGATCCGAGGCCATTTACCATTACCGCAACTTCTTGCTTCTCATCCATCTCTGACAGGATTTTATTAACGAGAATGGTTGTAATGGCGTCTGCTTCTTGCAATGGTATCCGTTCGATACCTGGCTCTCCATGAATACCAATTCCTATTTCCATCTCGTTATCTGCTAAAGTGAAGCTAGGCTTCCCAGCTGCAGGAACAGTACATGATGATAAAGCGACACCCATTGATCGTACATTTGCAATTGTTTTTTCAGCAACGGCTTTTACTTCTTCCAATGATGCCCCAGTATCAGCCTTTGCTCCTGCAATCTTATGAACAAAAACAGTACCAGCTATTCCTCTTCGCCCAATAGTGAATGTACTGTCTTCAACTGCCACATCATCATTGACTATCACCTTATCAACTTTTATCCCTTCCATCTCTGCCATTTCTTGTGCCATTTCAAAATTCATTACGTCACCTGTATAATTTTTGATAATTAGGAGAACTCCATTACCACTGTCAACAGCCTTAATCGCTTCTACAATTTGATCGGGAGTGGGTGATGTAAATACTTCCCCTGCTACAGCCGCATCCAACATACCTTTGCCTACATATCCTGCGTGTGCCGGTTCGTGTCCACTTCCACCACCACTTATGATAGCTACTTTATCCTGAATTGGTGCATCACGTCTTGTAACGACAGTCGTTCCTGGAAGCCTTTTCAAAACATCCCGATATGCAGCTACTAATCCGTCTAACATTTCATCCACTACATGATTGGCATTGTTTATTACTTTTTTCATCCTGCTATCACCTCAATCATATTTATTTTCATACTACCGAATATCAGTTCATTTTTCCACTTTTATTGTACATACTTATCGTTCTTTTTTCCCCTTATGTAGCATACACTTATAGAAAAATGTATTGGTTTTATACGATTTCAAGTGAGTTTTCTCTCAGGCGGGGGTTAGGGACGATTAGTACGATGAAAAAAATGAGCCCAGTTGTATGTAAAACTGAGCCCATAGTTTGATTGAAAATTTAATGGTTGTCAGTCGTTGGATGGACAGCTTCATAAAGTAATTGTTCAAGCTCTTGCGTATACACTTCTTTTGTTTGATCAGACCAACCAAATACTTGCTGCATCTCGTTAATAACTGCTTCCATTTCTTTTTTAACCCAATTAATATTAAAGAATAGAGCTCCTGTTCTGCGAATAAAAAAGTCAACCGGTTTACATGTCGCTTCATGTTCAATACCGTAGTAAAGCATGGCAGCCGTTACAGGTGATAAACCATTTTCTTTCTCCAGTGCTTGCTGATAGTAATCATAAACAATCGGGATATTAGAGCCGTAACGCTGTACGAGAATGTCTGCCACTTCTTCCGTTAAACCTAACTCTACCCCTTTTGTAACTTGTTCTTTCTTATATTCTTTAAATCCTTTCGAGCCACCAACATCACCACCAGATATTGGTAAATGCTTTGTGTCACTTGGATAAAAGACTTTATTCTCTGCCTTGACCATCTTGTCACGTATCACATTCACTACATGTTCGGCCATTTTACGGTATCCTGTCAATTTACCACCGGCAATCGAAATAAGTCCTGAATCTGATTCAAAAATTTCGTCCTTTCGGGAAATTTCTGAAGGGTCCTTACCCTCTTCATGGATTAACGGCCGTAAGCCAGCCCAGCTCGACTCGACATCATCTGCTGAAAGCTTCTGACTAGGAAACATAAAATTAATCGCTTCTAGCACATAATCACGATCCGATTCCGTCATTGTTGGGTGTGCGATATCTCCATGATAGACAGTATCTGTTGTACCTACATATGTTTTACCCTCTCGTGGAATCGCAAAGACCATTCGACCATCAGGTGTATCAAAATAGATCGCTTGTTTTAAGGGAAAACGAGATTGATCAAAGACAAGGTGAATTCCTTTCGTTAATTGCAGTGTTTTTCCTCTTTTTGAATTATCTTTCTCACGGATGGTATCTACCCATGGTCCGGCAGCATTCACCACATATTTAGCCTTTATTTCATGAACTTCATTTGTTAATTGATCGACTACTTCTATCCCTTTTACACGTCCGTTTTCGTATAGCAGATCGGAAACCTTTGCATAGTTTAATGCAAGAGCGCCTTTTGTGACAGCTTTTTTCATTACTTCCATTGTTAATCGTGCATCATCTGTACGGTATTCTACATAATAACCTGCACCTTTTAACCCTTCATCTTTTAATAATGGCTCACGTCTTATAGCTTCATCGCGATTAAGCATTTTCCGACGTTCCGATTTCTTTACTCCTGCCAAGAAATCATAGACTCGTAACCCGATATTAGTGGTGAAAGGTCCGAAAGTACCATCTTGATAAAACGGGAGCATCATCCATTCAGGCGTAGTCACATGAGGACCATTTTCATACACTATTTCTCTTTCCTTCCCTACCTCAGCGACCATTTTTACTTCAAATTGCTTTAAGTAACGTAAGCCACCATGGACAAGCTTAGTGGATCTGCTTGATGTACCTGCTGCAAAATCCTGCATTTCCACAACGGCAACTTTAATACCTCTTAAGGCAGCATCAAGGGCAATACCTGCCCCTGTAATGCCACCACCGATTACAATTAAATCAAGTTGATCTGTTTTCATTTGTTGGTATGTCTCTGTACGTTTTTTACTCGAGAATGCCATTGATTTGTCCCCCTATAACCATAACGTTGTTTTTTTATTTACTTAGATGTTTATTCGAAGCACCTAGAAGCTAGGCGACTCACAAAATCATCTTACAAGCGATCGATTAGTGATGCACCTACACATCGCTATCATCCAAAACAGGCGCACAAAGCTTTTCTCATTTAAATACTCTTGTTGCTTCTACTGCTTTTTTCCAGCCATCATATAAAGCGGTTCGTTGTCTGTCGTCCATTTCACTTTCAAAACGTTTATTTACTTTCCACTGGTTCGTGATCTCTTCCCTGCTATCCCAAAATCCTACCGCTAAGCCAGCCAAATATGCTGCTCCTGAGGCTGTTGTTTCAATTACTTCCGGCCTTTCGAAAGGTACATTCAAAAGATCACTTTGGAATTGCATTAATAAGTTATTAGCTACAGCACCGCCATCCACTCTTAGTGACTTTACCTCGATTCCTGAATCTTCTACCATAGCACCAAGTACATCTTTCGTCTGATAAGCGATCGATTCCAAAGTAGCACGGATGAAATGCTCTTTTGTTGTTCCACGTGTTAATCCAAATACAGCTCCTCGCACATCACTATCCCAGTAGGGTGTGCCTAAACCGACAAATGCAGGAACTAAATATACACCGTCTGCAGATTCCACTCTAGACGCATATTCCTCTGATTGATTGGCTTGATTAAACATTCGTAAACCGTCTCGCAGCCACTGTACTGCAGAACCGGCAACGAAAATACTTCCCTCTAACGCATACTCGACTTTTCCATCGACCCCACAGGCTAATGTCGTAAGCAGCCCATGATCAGATTGAACAGGTTCCTCACCTGTATGCATCAACATAAAGCATCCAGTTCCATACGTATTTTTTACCATTCCTTTTTCGAAACATGCCTGCCCGAATAAGGCTGATTGCTGGTCTCCAGCTGCTCCGGCAATTGGGACATTTTGACCGAAGAAATGATAATCAACTGTTTTACCATATACTTCAGATGATGACTTTACTTCTGGTAGCATATTCTTCGGTACGCCTAAAATATCTAACAGCTCTTCATCCCACTTTAAATCATAAATGTTATACATGAGTGTTCGTGATGCATTTGAATAGTCTGTTACATGTACTTTACCACCTGTTAGTTTATAAATTAGCCATGTATCAATCGTACCGAATAAAAGTTTGCCTTGATCAGCTTTTTCTCTTGCTCCTTCCACATTATCTAAAATCCATTTTACTTTTGTACCTGAGAAATAGGCATCTATTAACAGGCCCGTTTTACTTCGAAACGTATCTTGATATCCTGCTTCTCTTAATTCCCGGCAAATATTTTCCGTTTGTCTTGACTGCCAAACAATTGCTTTATAAATCGGTTTTCCTGTTTCTTTGTCCCATACAACTGCGGTTTCGCGTTGGTTAGTAATACCGATTCCAGCAATTTGCGATGCTTCAATATCTGCCTTTCTAAGAACTTCTGCTATACAGGATAAAACAGAAGTCCAAATTTCATTTGCATCATGTTCCACCCAGCCAGGTTTAGGAAAAAACTGTTCAAATTCTCGTTGTGCTACCTCAACAATTTCTCCTTTCTGATTAAAAATAATAGCTCGTGAGCTAGTTGTACCTTGATCAATTGATAAAATAAATTTTTCCATTATACTTCCTCCCCATCATACTTTTCGTTTTAGACTACTTTATTTTCAGAAGCGCGATTGGTGGAATTAATTGCACCATTATGTTTTTTTAATTCTGTCGTTAACGCTACCACTAATATTACTGCTACCACAACAGACATCATCCAAAACAAGCCAGTTACGTCACCAATGAACATTGCCTTATAGAACACCGCTCCATATATACCACCGATTATTGGCCCTAATACTGGTATCCATGCATACCCCCAATTCGAATCCCCTTTGCCAATAATAGGTAAGACAGCATGAGCAATTCGAGGTCCTAAGTCTCTCGCTGGATTAATGGCATAACCTGTTGTCCCTCCGAGTGACACCCCGATCGCTACAATTAATAATCCTACAATAATCGGGTTTAAGCCTTCTGTAAATTCATTAGCACCAATAAATAAAAGTCCCATTACTAATACAAAAGTCCCGATCATTTCACTTACTAAATTGGATGGTAGACTTTTCACAGCAGGATCTGTAGAAAACACAGACAATTTTGCCCCTTTATCTTCTGTTTCCTTCCAATGTGGTAAATATTGAAAAAAGACAATAACCGCTCCGATAAATGCTCCAATCATTTGAGCAGTAATATACGTCGGTACCTTCGCCCAAGGAAATTCTCCAATGGAAGCAAAACCTAAGGTTACAGCTGGATTAATATGGGCATCAGAAATATTCCCTACTGCATAAACCCCCATCGCCACAGCTAACCCCCAACCAATTGTGATAACGATCCAACCAGCACCTTCTGCTTTCGATTTTTTCAAAGCAACGCCACCGACAACACCGCCTCCAAAAATAATCAGGATCATTGTTCCTATTAACTCAGCTAAAAATTCAGTCACTATGCTTCACCCCTTATCAAATAATGTGTACTATCTTCAACAAGAGATGCACGCGTGCAGTGTAAAAACAAAAATCCACACAGCACTATTACATACCCTTTCCTAGGAAGGTACGCAACTAGCTGTGTGGACTCCTTGTCTCCGACACTTTTGTTAACTTGTTATCTATAACGATACACGGTATGTAAAGCGCTGTCAACGATTTTTATCTATACTTTTTCACCAAAGTTCTACATTTGAAGTCGTAATTGCTATTGCTCCTTGTTGTAACGCATTGTCAATATCTTGTTGGGACTTGATTAGTCCTCCTGCAATCACTGGTAGTCCCGTTTTATTTGCTACTTCTTCAAGCACAGTTGGGATAATTCCCGGTAATACCTCAATATAATCTGGTTGTGTTTTTACTACTAGCTCTATATTTTTTTCAATTGCTGAACTATCAATCGCAAATAACCGTTGGATAGCGACTATATTACTCTTCTTTGCCATTGAAATCACATTTGCTCTAGTAGAAATGATACCATCTACTTTTACTTGTCTTATTAAATATTCCATTCCATATTGATCTACTTTTAATCCATTTATTAAATCAGCATGGACGAGAACTTTTTTATTATGCTTTTTAGCGTGTTGAATGATTTGCGATAACTGGGCAATTCTTGTTTCCAATATAATAAAAAGTTGATGATCACTCTTTAAAATAATTTCAAAATCTTTCATTTTTCGCACAGCTGGTAGAACTCCTTTAAGTTCCATTGTATCCCCTCCTTCTTCTATCAGGATTTGCGATTCTCTTCCATTTAGCATAAACTTAATATATAAATAGACTCAACTATTATACATAAGACAAATAACGAGAGACAGTTTAGCAACGTAGTGACTGGAGTTAGACATCAATAGTTAACTTTACTAAAAAAGGGAGATATCGTAAGGGTTTGCGAACCTTATCAGGGTATTCCATCACCTTATCCCCTCTTGGCTTCATCGTTTTACTTGAACTTGACGTTGGGTTTTTTACGGAATATTAGTTCCGAGATAAATAGATAGATGTCAGATAATTACGACAATATAAGCGAAAATAATATTCAATTTGATCAAATCGTGTTATTATAATAGATGTGTCTATTTTATGTCACTTTTTCATTTTTATCATAACGATTCAAGGGCAGTATGGAATCGTTTGTCCAGTTTACGTCCTCTAACCAATTCCAGCCAACTATCTATTGCAAGTTATTCAAAGCAAGACACTATTACATGCATACTAAAATTCAAAACACCTTATTTGGATTAAAATCTTGAAAGGAAGTGGGACAATATGGTTACGACATCAGAGGAGAAATCAAATGTTTCATTATTGAAAGATGCTGAATACTTAACTAAAATCCTAGATGATGTATTGCTGCATGAAGGTGGCGATATACTACTAAATACAGTTAAAGAGATTCGGGTTTTATCCACAGAATTCAGAGAGACACAAGAAGCATCAACTCAAGATAAAATTAAACAAAAAATAAATGAACTGGAGCCTGAATTGAGAAAAAAAGTTATTCGTGCTTTCTCTATTCACCTTCACTTATTAAACATTGCAGAGCAAAACTACCGTACAAGGAGACGTCGTGAATACCAAGCACAGGATGCGAACATCATCCAGCCTGGATCATTAGAAGCGGGCGTAAAAACATTAATTGATAACAATATCACTCCAGAGCAGATTACTGACTTACTAGGGAAACTGTCACTGGAATTGATTATGACTGCACACCCGACAGAGGCAACAAGAAGAACGATTTTACAAATTCATAAAAGAATTGCACGTTTATTAACTAGTTGGGATTATTCTTATACAAGATATGAGAAAAAAATGATTAAAGAACGAATTGCAAACGAAATAACGTTCTTATGGCAAACTGAAGAAATAAGACAGAAAAAACCTTCGGTTATGAAAGAAGTATCAAATGGATTATACTACTTTGACCGGGTGTTATTTGATGTCTTACCAAAAATACACGATGACCTAGAAGATTTATTATATGAGAAATATAATCAACGTTGGAACATCCCTTCTTTCCTGCGCTTTGGTTCATGGATCGGTGGTGACCGTGACGGTAACCCGAATGTTAAAGCAACAACCACATTCGAAACATTAAAACGTCACCGTGAATTAGTACTAAGAAAATATAAAGACGCACTTAGTACGTTAAAAGATCGCCTTAGTCATTCTGATACTAAAATAAAGGTTAGCGAAGCATTAAGAGAATCGATTCAAAATGATCGTAAAAAATTAGCATATAATGGTTGGCATAAAGATGATGAAGTATATCGCGTTAAACTGTCACTAATGCTTAAAAAGCTTGAATATACTGAAAAGGATGACAATCGTGGCTATGCTAAAGCGGAAGATTTACTTGCAGATTTAAACCTTATTCGCGACAGTATGAAGCTACATCACCCACTGCATAATCCAGTCAAGCTATTACGCAAGGTAATTCGCCAAGTTGATCTATTCGGATTCCACCTTGCTTCTTTGGATATTCGAAACCATAGTGGGGAGCATGAATCAGCTCTCAGTGAGGTTTTCCATAAAGTCGGGATCGTTGAGGAATATACATCTCTAAATGAAGAAGAAAAAGTAAAAACACTTATTTCTGTTTTAGAGAATCCCCGCCCATTAATTTCTATTTACGATGAGTTCAGTCCTGAGACCTTGGAAGTAATTGATACGTTCCGAATGATCAAACGAGCACAAGATACATTCGGCTTACGTGCAATTGAAGTTTACTTAATTAGTATGACAGACAATGTAAGTGACCTGTTGGAAGTATTAGTATTAGCGAAAGAAGCAGGACTATATCGAGTTTATCCAAATGGAAAAGTAGTTAGTCGAATTCATGTTGCCCCGCTTCTTGAAACAATTGATGACTTAAAGAATGGGCCTGACATGATTAAAAGATTATTTGATATTCCTTTATATCGTAAACATCTTGAAGCACGTGGTGACTTACAGGAAGTAATGCTGGGATACTCTGACAGTAGTAAAGATGGTGGAAATATCACAGCTAATTGGGAATTATACAAGGCACAACAAGACATTCATGACATTGCCTCAAGTTATGGAGTCAAACTAAAATATTTCCATGGACGTGGTGGTTCACTAGGCCGTGGTGGCGGGCCACTCTATTCCAGTTTATTATCACAACCTGCTGTAACCTTAGGTGATGGTGTAAAAATAACGGAGCAAGGTGAAGTATTATCTTCTCGTTATCTATTAGAAGGGATTGCTTATCGTAGTCTGGAACAAGCTACTTCTACCCTGCTGACAGGTATTATGGGATTAAATGATGACAATACGAATATGAAGCCTTCTCAAGAAGAAGTAAATGCGATGAGCGTCATTTCCGAATTCGCATTAAAAAAATATCAATCATTGGTTTTTGAAGATCCAGGCTTTCTCAAATATTTTAATCAAGCAACTCCACTACATGAATTAGGTGACTTAAATATTGGTTCTCGACCAATGAAGCGTAAGGGCAGTGACCGATTTGAGGATCTCCGGGCTATCCCTTGGGTATTTGCTTGGACGCAAAGTCGTCAATTATTGCCAGCTTGGTATGCAGCAGGCACCGGCTTTAAGCAATACCTTGATCAAACCGGAAATCTGGCACTATTACAAAAAATGTATCAAAATTGGCCATTCTTTAATGCTACCATTAATAATCTGCAAATGGCCTTGACAAAAGCAGATATTCAAACTGCACAGGAATATGCCAATATGATGCAAGATGATGAAATCAGTACTCGAATCTTTCATGCTATTAAAGAAGAATATGCGCTAACGAAGGAAATCGTCTTGCAAATTACCGGTCAGGAAGAACTACTTGATAACCGACAAAATATTAAGGATTCTGTAAGGTTAAGAAATCCTTTAGTTGATCCTTTAAATTTATTACAAGTTCAACTCGTTTCTAAATTACGCAACCAAGACGAAAATAGCTCTGAATATACTGAGCTGCTAATGGAAGCCCTGCTTACCATTAATGGTGTTGCAGCTGGTCTTCGAAATACCGGTTGATCATGCATTCCCCACCAAAAAAGCCTTTAAGCGAAAGCTTAAAGGCTTTTTTGCATTTTATGGATGTTTAAAATAACATTCAAAATGGTATACGTAAAATAAGAAGATAGTTAATTTTGAATAGCGTTGCCTTATACGCATCTAAAGTTCAAATTTTATCCGAAAAAATGTGTCTAAAACGTGAACTATTTGTTACAAAAATTTGAACGTTATGTTATACTATACTTGAAAACACTTACAAATAACTTTTACCATTTGAGGTGATCAAGATGGATATATTATTAATTTTCTTGTTGATTTTTAGTTTCACCCCATTTATCCTTTGGGGCGATAATTGGAAAAAAACTGCAATCGGGCAAATTCCTTTTGTTATAGGCGCTTGGTTTACCTTTATAAAATATATCACTGTCGGTATCGGGCAAGGAGAAGAATATTTATGGATTTTATTTATTGCCAATCTCCTATACGGGCATGTTGCCTTTACGATCGTATTACTTGAAATGCGAAAATCGATGAAGTTTCGTCAACTGATGGTTGAACAAAATAATTAATGCAAAGGATGATGTCACCATGCATCATCTTTTTTATTGATTGAATGTAAACGGTACCTCTTTTATAATTTACTCAAGGCACATTGATTATTGGGGGAAATAGTATGAAAATTGTAATCGCACCTGATTCCTATAAAGGAAGTCTATCCGCTACAGATGTAGCAAATACGATAAAGACAGCAATTCAATTAAGTGGAAATCACGAAATTATCACAAAACCAATGGCTGATGGTGGTGAAGGTACAATCGAAGCAATATTGTCCGCTACTTCAGGAGAAAGGATCCAGATATCTACTCTCGGACCATTAGGAAAAACGATCGAGACAAGCTATGCCATTATCAATCAGAATACTGCAGTGATTGAAACAGCCATGCATGCTGGTTTGTATCAAGTCCCTGCTGAAAAGCGTAACCCAGATTTGACTACAACCTACGGGATAGGTCAAGCAATTCTCGATGCCTTAGATAAAGGTTGTCAGGAAATAATAGTTGGCCTTGGTGGTAGTGCTACAAATGACGGTGGTTTAGGCATGTTGCAAGCTCTTGGTTTACAAGCATTTGATAAAAACGGTAATCAATTAGATAAATTCGGTAAAGACCTACTGCAAGTCGCTTCTGTTCAGTTGGATGGTTTAGATGCTCGTTTACAACAAGTTGATTTTCGAATCGCTTGTGATGTCGACAATCCCCTCTGTGGTAAATTCGGCGCAAGTGCGATATATGGTCCGCAAAAAGGGGCAACTTCTGGTCAAATCCATCAATATGATACAGCTTTACATAAATTTGCTAGTCTGATTGAAGCAAAACTTCATGATAATTGGCAGCAAACACCTGGAGCTGGTGCCGCTGGTGGTCTTGGATTTACCTTTCTTGCATTAGGAGGAAAGTTGGAATCGGGCGCCTCTTTAATTGCAGACGTAATCAATCTTGAGCAGCATATTGCAACGGCTCACCTTATTTTTACTGGTGAGGGTCAAAGTGATGAGCAAACCTTATATGGGAAAGCACCTGGTTTTGTTGCTGAAATGGCTCACAAATATAACATACCGACAATATTATTATCTGGCAGTTTGAGCGGTGATACTGCCAAATTAAGAGACCACTTTGCGGGATGCTTTTCAATTGTAAACAAGCCATTAACTCTGACTGAATGTATGAATAATACCTCAACACTTTTAAAAGAACAGACAATACAAATTATGTCATTAATTCAAGCAATAAAGGAAGAGAGATAACTTGTTTCGCATGTCACTTTTTGGGATAATAAAATAGGACTTTCATCAGTCGGGTTATATCGTAGTAAAAACATACAATAATTAGGAGGTCTTTTGCTTGAATGCAACAACATACAATAATACCAAATTGAAAGTTTTTTCTTTAAACTCCAACCTACCTCTTGCTGAAGAAATTGCCTATCATATTGGTATTGATTTAGGTAAGTCTTCCGTTAAAACTTTCAGTGACGGAGAAATTCAAATTAATATAGAGGAAAGTATTAGAGGGTGTGATGTCTTTGTCATTCAATCTACATATGATCCAGTAGAAGACCATATGATGGAACTGCTCATTATGGTAGATGCCTTAAAAAGAGCTTCTGCAAGATCGATCAACGTGGTAATACCATATTATGGATATGCACGACAGGATCGAAAATCTCGTGCCCGTGAACCGATTACTGCCAAATTAATTGCAGATCTTATCCAAAAAGCTGGAGCGACTCGGATTATTTCGATTGATTTACATGCACCACAGGCACAGGGTTTTTTTAATATTCCTGTAGATCCTATCACAGCTGTTCCGATTATCGGTAGCTATTTGGATGCAAAAAAATTAGAAGATATTGTAGTAGTAGCACCTGACCATAGTAGTGTTTCACGCGCAAGGCATTTGGCTGACCAGTTAAAAGCGCCAATTGCTATTGTTGATCGCCGTGGCCCGCGAGATGATGCCTCGATCATTAATATTGTCGGTGAAGTGGCTAACAAAACAGCTATTATCATTGATGATATTATTGATACTGGTCGCCGTATTACATCAAGTGCAGAAGCATTAAAAAATCATGGTACGAAACTGGTATATGCATGCACTACCCATCCTGTACTTTCAGGGATTGCTGTCAATAAAATTGCTGAATCCGATATAAAAGAATTAATTGTTACTAATACCGTTCCATTAACAAAAGAAAAACAAATCGATAAAATTACTCAATTAACTGTTGCTCCGGTCGTCGCTGAAGCCATTATTCGCCTCTATGAGCAACAATCTATCAGCTCGTTATATGTTTAATTAAAGCAAGACATACCATCATTACCTTGAACTGCACCTGGAATATAGAACCTCTATATTCTAGGTGCTATCATTTTGCCCTCCTACATTACCCCCTATGAGTAACTTGTTTACCTACACTGCTAATCAGTACGATCATTTTTTTTATTCATTAAGATCGACATATTGAGAATCTCCCTCCCCCTGACTAGTCAGTTTATCTCACATTGTTTTTTTGCACACCTGCTGGGCGAATACATATGATAGCCATATAAAGAGGAGGAAGAGATGTTATGCGAAAAAAAATATCTATTCCACAATTGATTACCATCTCCTCCCCATTATGCTTGCTACTCCTATGGGAATTTTGTTCTCAATTCGAAATATTAGATCCGCGTTTCTTTCCAGCACCAACTTTAATCATCCAAACACTAGTGCAAATGGGAGAGTCTGGGGAGCTTTTCACCCATATTACCGTTAGTTTAAATCGAATTATATTTGGTTTTTTACTAGGAGTAATTCCAGCAATTTGTATCGGACTGTTAATGGGAATGTATCGGTATTTCAAACATTTTTTCTCACCTATCATTATGATTTTTATGCCAATTCCAACATTAGCAATGCTTCCTATTATCCTTATTTTATTTGGCATTGGAGAATTTTCCAAAATGATTACGATAGCCATAAGTGTCTTTTTTCCAGTAGCTATTAATACAGCTGCAGGTGTTGCTAATATCGATAAAATCTACTTAGACGTGGCGAAAAATTATCAAGCCAATGCGAAGGATTTCTTTTTCAAGATTGCCCTTCCTGGTTCATTGCCTGTTATGTTGGAAGGTATCCAAATGGGGCAGGCGATTGCATTACTGACAATAGTAGCAGCTGAAATGATTGGTGCAAACTCAGGTATTGGCTACTTAATTTGGATGAATTATAAAGCTTTCTTACTGCCACAAATGTATGTAGGTTTGTTACTTATTTCGTTTTTTGGTTACTTTTTCTCCTTATTACTTAGAGGAATAGAAAAGAAATTATTGCCCTGGAAATAATGCAGAAAAGAGGGATAAAGTTGGCTAAAATAAAACTTAACCAATTATCAAAACGATTTATTAAACGAGATAAGTTCATCGATGCTTTACAAGATATTACATTATCGATTCAACAAGGTGAATTCGTTTGTTTATTAGGACCAAGTGGCTGCGGGAAGACTACTTTACTTAGAATTTTAGCTAATTTAGAAAAACCGAGTACTGGAGAAGTATTCATTCACCAAATTGATAAACAAAATCCATTACAATCAATGGTGTTTCAAGAAAATGGTGTCATTCCTTGGCTAACTGTCGAAGAAAATGTTGCATTTGGATTAAAAATGAGACACTTACCAACAGATCAAGTTAAAGAACGCACAGCGTATTATTTACACAAAGTTGGCTTAACCAATTTTAAACGTTTGTATCCTAAAGAGCTTTCAGGAGGGATGAAACAGCGTGTCAGTATTGCCCGTGCTTTCGCAAATGATCCGGAGATTCTCTTAATGGATGAACCTTTCGCTGCACTGGATGAACAAAACAAATTTATTTTACAGGAAGAACTACTTTCGATCTGGCAGGAAACGAAAAAAACCGTCTTATTTATTACTCATAGTATTGATGAAGCGTTGCTGCTAAGTGATCGGATATTACTAATGAGCTCGCAACCGGGAAAAATTATTAAGGACATTCCTATTAATATGGAACGACCACGCTCCATTGAAAAAGTACGATCAGATTCAACGATGACAGATATTTTCTTAGATGTATGGGAGCATCTACAACATGAAGTAAAGCAAGCGAGGTTAAGTTGAGTAATTCTTATGGAGGAATAACTATGAAAAAGATTCTATTTTTAATGTCGATTGTTGCATTTTTAGTTGTAAGTGGTTGTCAA
Source organism: Gracilibacillus sp. HCP3S3_G5_2 (assembly GCF_052063305.1). NCBI lineage: Bacteria > Bacillati > Bacillota > Bacilli > Caryophanales > Bacillaceae > Gracilibacillus > Gracilibacillus sp. HCP3S3_G5_2. The sequence goes on from NZ_JBQHXU010000010.1 coordinate 138,282, forward strand.
TCATCTGATTCCGGTTCACAGCAAGATAGTGAGAATAGTGATCCATTATCCCCACTTGATGAAACGGCACATGTCGTCATTGCTGAAGATGGTTCTGCCTCTGGTGCAGGTTTTTACATTGCAAAGGATAAGGGGTATTTTGAAGAGTATAACATTGAGGTAGAATTTGCTACATTTGGTAATAGTGATGAAATGCTACCTGCTGTGGCTGCAGGAGAAGTCGATGTAGCTGGTGGAATATCTTCTGCTTCTTTCTTTAATTCAATCGCACAAGGTATTGATGTACGTTTTATTGCCGATAAAGGACATAATAATGAGGGTAGCTCATATTTCACCTTTGTTGTACGAGAGGATTTAAAGGATGAAATTACAGACTACTCTGATGTGAAAGGTAAAAAAATAGCAGTATCAACTGAAAATGGTGTGGATCATTATATTTACAATGAAATGCTGAAGCATGCAGGAGTTTCCGAGGATGAGGTGGAGTTTGTGCTAATGAGTGATTTCGGTAATATGATGGCAGCAATGGGGAATAACCAAATTGATCTCGCTTTACAGATTGAGCCTCTTATTACCCAAGGAGAAAATCAAGATATTCACCAACGCTTCCATGATGCCACTGATTATGCTCCAGAGGCACAAATTGCCATGGTTTTAGGCTCCCCACATTTTTTAACAGACCGTCGTGATGTGGCAATTCGTTTTATGGCAGCATATTTAAGAGGCGTGCGGGATTATCATGATTTCTTCGTGAAGGGGATTGATGACCAAGGAGAAGTTGTCTCGATTATGGCCAATCACACAGCTTTAAAAGACGAAGATTTGTGGCTAGAAGTTGGTGTTACAGGTTTAAATCCTAATGGCTACCTGTATGAAGAAGATGTAGAAAAACAATATCAATTCTATGAAGAGAATGGTGCCATCCATGGTGACTTAGACTTTGATCAGATTATTGATATGTCACTGGTTGAAGAAGTACTAGATTTAATTGGAACTTATGAAGAATAGGCCTAGAACTTCACGATATTTACTAGAAGCGGGGTTACCCCCGCTTCTCAATTAAATCAGCTAATTTCCACTCTTTATCTTCCAGATAAATAATTCCGTTCTCTAATCGTGGCAATTGTGCTTCCACTTGAATCGGTGATCCGTAGAAGGCATGCACAAATAAATGCGTTCCTTTGTTTAATGATTTCGTTAGTGTCGGGATTACAGTCCGTTTCCGCATTAAATTTGTATTGGCATTTGGAAAAATATGCTTATATTGAGCATCTCCAGTAAGAGCTAGAGCGGATACTTTTCCATACACAGTTGTCGCTATATTTTCGTCTAGATCATTTCCGGAATCTGATAATCCAAGTGCGAAGCCTCCATCCGCTATGTCGAGTGGTCGTTTGGAAGTAATTTCATGAATGCGTATGTGCCACGGTAATCCAGGTATTATCCAAGTATAGATGATAACATCTTGCCAAGGCGCCCACTTCAAATAAATATAATCATTCTCCACCTTTTTTTCGAGAACTTGCCTTTTTACACGGTACAATTGATCCTGTTCGCTAAGCGCCAATATATTATCAAACGCCCCCTGATCTAGTCCTTGCTCTCCTCTCGGTACACTAAAACCAAAATAATTCGAGTAAGCAAACTTTTCATATTTGGCGGTTGTATGAGTATGAGCATTGGTATGTTTATAACCAGGAGTAAAAGCTACAACATGTTCATTATTACGCTTCATTAAAAATTGAGCTTTCGCAAGTAGTTTTGTCTCAGACAATGTAGGCAATGGCTGCTCTTCTACCTGCCAAAAAGGATGATCCTCAGGCAATGCGAGAATAAGAAATGTTTTAAATGCCCAATACGGTGAGCCTGGCGCATTGTAGTTTTCCGCCATTAATAGATTGGGATATTCATAGCCAATGGATAATGTACTATCCGGCAGAAAAATATCTTGCTTAGACCAATAGCGAAGGTGGCTGAGAATGATTCCTTTACTCGTACCAAAAGGAATGTCATTAAGTCCTGCATAGACATAAGCACTCCAGAACGAACATTGGGCAAAACGATAAGTAAGACTGCGCCCGTATGGAAGTGCACGACCATCGTCACTAAACCAATAAAGAAAATCTCTGGCAAATAAAGTGGCTCTTTCTTTATATATTTTCGAACGCTCAGGATCATCTTCTTCCATAACAGCAGCATAGAACAGCCCATAGTAATGAAGGGCAAATGGGGTATAGTAATCGACATGGGCTACATCGCCATCCTTATACCACCCATCTCCTAAGTAAAAATCCTCAATCCTATTTAAGTTTTTTTCTATTGTTTCTTGATCAAATCGGGTTCCGACCTTCTTCAAACCTATATTGACAATCACGGCAAAAAATAACCAGTTACAATCATGTGCAGGATGCTCATTTATTTGTGATAACCAGTTTACTAGATTTTCTTTTTGTTCGGATGAAAGTGGTTCCCAAACATGTTCAGGAGCTAAACATAAACTGTATCCGAAAGCCGCCATTTCTACTATTCGTTGATCATAGTCCCAAATTTCGCCCCAGTAACCTTTGCTTGTCGGATCTGTGCCGTTGATAATTCCTTGCAAATGTTTCGTCCATAAATCTGTCCTGCCATTAGCTACAAGCAGTGGTGCCGCCCCCCATAATACTCGGGAGAAACATTCAAGTCCGGCAACATCCTCAGAATATGCCGCACCTGTCTGTCCTAGCCGGATCCGTGAATTTGTTTCATCATAGTATGGTGTCAGCGGATTCCACATATCTATTAATAGTTTCTCCACATCTTTTTTCGTCCGTAACGGATTCTGCTTCATCCTATCCCTCCAAGAAATTAAAATCAAACCTTACCGAGATATTTTTATCTAACTCTAACACTTTAAACAAAATATGCAAGTAGCTTTCGAGCTCACCTTGATGGTTTCGAAAGCTTTTTCTTTTCACTTTAGGAAGTACTTTTGTTTTTTCATAGGAAATTTCCAGTGTTTCCTTATCTCCTTTTAAGTAAATGTTATTGTCTTGTATATCAAAAGGAAGGTCTGTTGCAATAAAAGACTCTATCAATGAAGATGGTGACTGATCAAAGTCAAAATGATCACTTACCACCAGCCTCCGCTTATCGGTTTTATACCAATAAAGCTGACGGATAAACGTCATTTGCTCAGCATATGCATTGCTTAAATCCAATTGGATATCATCCCGATGATTGCTTTCTTTAACCTGTGTGATAGCACCGGAAAACTGTGCACCTGCTTGCTGATAAGACCCATTAATAACAGGCACAGAATGCCCTTCTGCACTATTACAAATAAACTGGTATCTCTTATCATTAAAATAATCTTGATGATACTCACCAGATCCTAAATCACGTAAAAACACATTCCCGCGTCCGTAAAGGATCAATTGACCGATATCATTATGGTTGTGTGGTTCATCATTATGCCCTGCTTTTACAGCAAAAGCATATTGATTAGTACGAGTTAAATAAATAGACGAATTCTCCATCAAGTAGCTCTCTTCTGGCCATTCACTTCCTTTGAACTCTTCATCATACCACCACCATTCACGTATAGCTGGAGCCCACCTTCCACAGTGATCAACAAGGTTTGTCGTTGCGATTAACTCTTTCGGCAGATGTACTTCAGGAAATTCCCTATGCAAATAATGAGTTAAGCCAAGCATTGGAGTAGCGGTTGGCTCAGCATCAGAGAAATTGACGACGTTATTACCTACCAAGAAAATTTTTTGTTGGAACAAAGCAATTGCTTTCACCTTGGTATCCTCGAATAAATTAATATGGCGGTAGCGTTGCAGGAGATCAGCAAAATAAATGAAATAACCAAAGCCATATTGCCAATAACCATACCCTTCTGTGCATGCTCCATCTGGTTCAAAACCTTGTAAATAGCATTTCATCGTTTGGATCACTCTGTTAATAATGGGAGTTTGTCTATTATCTCCAGTTAGTAAATATAATGCTGCCGCTCCGATTGATCCTCCACAAACTGATGCCCAATTATGTGTTGCCTTTTCCCAATGAAAAGTACGTTCTACAAAGGGAGTAAAAACGCGACGGTCGATTTCAATTTTCATTTTTTCCACAAGAAAATCATCAAGTTGTTCACCAAATAGATGGATGAATTCTGCCAAAGTAAATGCTGTCTCCGCTGCAAAAAGGTCGATACTATATTGTAGTTGATTGGTTTGTTTAAATGATCTATAGTTTTGCTCCTCATATGTTGTATCCAAGTGTGCTGGTAGACACCATGTAAATTCATTACATACCTGCCATATTTCATTTTCTAATGATTCTGTATACGCTTTCCTTTCTGGATAAAGGTATTGGAGTAAACCAAAAGTCGTTAGCCTTTTTCGTCGTAAGAAATAGAGAGTCTCATAGTTTTGGCGATCACCGGTAACCATATATTGCCTGTAGGTAGTAAAATCAATCGTACTAGTAGGCGCGTTTAGAAAATGTTCCGCATCATGCTCAAGTTGGGCGATAACGTTACTTCTCCAGTCTTTTTTCATTTAACATTAACTCCATTCCCTTTTCTTCCTCTATATTCAAGCGGTGTGCATCCTACTAGCTTTTTAAATACTTTGATAAAATAACTTTGATTATCATAACCGAGCTGTGCACATATCTGGCCAACCGAGTCGTTCGTTAATTCTAGCAATTCTTTTGCCCGTTCTACTTTTCTTTGTTTCACATATTCGACAAACGTAATCTGCATCTCCTTTTTAAAAAGTCTGCTAAAATAACTAGCATTTAAATATAAATAATCTGCTACTTCATCTAAAGATAGTTTCTTCTCTATATTATCTGCAACATAATAGCATGCGCTTACAACATCTTTATGATAATTATTTTTCAATTGCTGTGTCGTTTCTTTTAAGCATTTCTCTGCATAGTTATTAAGCCAATCACGCATTTCATAAATGGTATTTAACAGAAAAAACTCTTCCTGTATCGATTCCACATGATAATTAGATTGAAAATAAGGGATTGTTCGTAATCGCATATTCAGATCGAAAATCATCCGAAGGAACCATTCTTTTACAACCGTCGGCTCATATTGCTTCGTTATACAAAAATCGATCCATTCGGATAGTTTTGCTTTAAATAATCGAAGATCACGTTGAAACATAGCTTTTTTTAGATCATTTGTTACATCCTGATAATAATCAAAAATCTCCTGACCATGGTAGGTGGAAGAAGTAACTTTTAGATGAGCAATCGAACTATTACGGGTGAAAAAGATCTGTTGATCACTATTTATTAGTGAGATTATTTCCGATTTTATTCTGTTCTTATCACATTTATGACCAATCAGAAAGCTAACCTGTATATGTAAATATTGGTTCAATGCATGCTGTAATTCGATTAATATACCGCGTAATTCTCCAAAAATGTCATATTTAATGGTTACATGATCAGGATAAAAGAGAAATCCTTTATGTTGATCGTAATGGATACACAACACCTTGTTCCGAAGCCTTTTATCAATTATCTCTCTCATAATATTATAAATGGCGAATTGTAAGGTATCATCAGAAATAAAGTTTTTCTTTACTTGATAATAGTCATTGATATAAAAATGAACAGGAATATAACCTTCGCTTTGATTCAATCTATCCAATAATTTATTGGAAGATCCTTGGACTAATTGTCGCAAAAGCTTTTGATTTTCCAAATCAGCGTTCATTTTTACTTTATGGCGTAACTGTTTCACTTCTACTACTTTGGAAGTATCACTATCTAATCGTCTTTTACAGGTAATTAAAATATCTTCAATGTCTTCTGGGTTAAGGGATTCCTTTAAAATATAATCGTTGACATCTAACTTAATTGCTTGCTGGGCATAGGAAAATTCGTTATGACAGGAAATAATCGCTACTTGTAAATCCTTCCTCCATTTTTTTAATACTTTGATAAGCTCGATCCCGTCCATTTTAGGCATGCCTATATCAGTGATTAATATGTCTGGCATCTTTTTTTTCGCATGTTGAAAGGCCTGTAATCCATTCTCGTGTGTACTCAATAACTCCAAACCTAGTCGCTCCCAATCAATCGTTTTAGATAAAAACTCAATCGTCGGATAATCATCATCAACTAACATGACTTTGTACATAACCTTCACCACCTAAAGGAATCTTTATCGTAATGGTTGTACCTACATGTAACTTACTTTCTATTATCATTTCAGGGCGAACTCGATAAGAAAGGTCCAATCGTTCGTAGACATTTGCCATACCAATACTCGAAAATCCTTTGTTCGAACGTTTTGTTGTTTTGGATGAACATAATGCTTCATTCAACTTATTTAATTGCTCTTCGCTAATCCCTTCACCATTATCTCGTATGCTAAGCTGAAATACCTCATTATTTACGTCAGCATCTATCATAATTTTACCTGGCCCCTGGTTTAGCCCATGAATAATCGAATTCTCAATTAAAGGCTGTAATAAAAATCTCGGTACTAATTGCTGATAAGCTTCTGCTGAAACATTCACTTCTAAAAATACTTCATTTTTTTGTCTCATATTCATTAAATGAACGTAATCCTGCATTAAATTAATTTCATCATATAAAGTAATTTGGTCTTCTTTATGATCGATCGTCCAACGCAATAATTTAGAAAGGGACTGAATCATACTGGCACTTTCCCTATCTCCATACGTAAAGACTTTCATGCGAATCGAATTCAGTACATTAAATAAGAAATGTGGGTTAATCTGTGCTTGAAGCATCGCTAATTCTGCTTTTCTTTTTCTTTTATGTGTTTGATTTACTTCAGCAATCATTATGTTTACCCGATCAAGCATATGATTAAGTGACTGAGAGAATTGTCCAATTTCATCCTTACTATCTATTTTTGCTCGAACACTTAAATCACCAGTTTGTACCTTCTTCACCACTTTGTCCAAATGTTTCAACGGTTTTGTAATTCTATTCATTAAATAAGCTAAGATGACAAAAAATATTGCAAAAGAAACAGTTAATAATAAAAACACTTCGGAAAATATCGCACTAATATTGGAAGTCGCTGCTTTATAAGGGATAATAGATACCAATTTCCAATCATTAAACGTTAATGCCTTATTCGTCATCACGTATTTTTGCCCATCCCATTCCACAATTTGAGAACTATTGCTTAAATTATTGTCCACCAAAATGGCTGCCTCTTCCCCAATCAATTCAGGGTCTTGATGTGATAATATTTTTTTTTGGTCGTCGACTAGCATGATTTCTTCTGATGGATTTTGGTTATCTAAAATATTTCGGATCTTCGTTTCCAGTAAGGTGACAATAACATACCCATAAATCCCTCCATTGCTATCACGTAAAGTTCTTGCAACAGACATCTGATAAGGGCTCTGGCTTCGTTCATACGTCAGCATTGTTGGTTCCACACTGGACCAGTAGGATTCAAAACCATTTAAAGCATTTAACTCCTTTAACCATTGCTGTTGATAAAATGAGTTAGGATCAAATTGACCAGTTGAATAATTCGTATAATACTGGCCATTTTTCAGCAATATCGTGACATAGGATTTTTCGCCTAACAATGTAATATTTTCAATCGTTTTCCTGACTTGACGGTCTTCTAAATATTGTGAATAACTTTGATTATCCATTTCGTTTAGTGTCAGGTTCGATTTATTTTTTAGTATTGTATTTAATTCCGAATCGATCTGAACAAAATTAGACGCATTTATCACATCATCTATTACTCTGGACACATTTTCTTCTGTCAAGTCAAGCTCTTTCCTTGCATTTTGCATCGCTTGCTCTTCTACCGCATCCCTTGTTAAATAGCTGTATATCGATAATGTCAATAATACTGGGATGCCAATACATACAAAAGATGCTAGAAACACTTTAGAACGAAAAGAAGGAGACGTTAATCTCCGATATTTAGTCCACATAATCATCCTCCTTATTTATAAGAAAAGCACAAAGCGCCTAGTTTATGGCGCTTATGGCTAGATTCCTCCGTTTAAACTTTCTTATAGATCAAGAATGTTAGGGGACAACGGTATTAACGTCCCTTACTGTAATTGTAAACGCTTTATTATAATTAATTCAAGATTTATTGATTATTTGCGATAATTTCTTGGGCTTGCTCATGCATTGCTTCAATGGTTTCATCAATATTTTGCTCTTCATAAATCAGTTTCTCATATTCATCATTCACCATTTGATATATTTCTGCCTGATATGGTGCTGGAGGAATTAATTTAGATGCTTTCGAGTTTTGTAATACGGAAATTAATGCTTCCTTATCTACTTTTTCTGGGCTATTGGTATCTGCTAAAATAGTATCCACGATCGTCTCTAGTTCGTCTTCGCCAACACCATTCCAAGAAGGAATATTTTTACCTTGCACAACTTGACCTTCTGTTGTATACCAACGAATGAACTTATAAGCTGCTTCTTTATGTTCAGAATTAGAAGCGATTGACATGTAATCAGTGGTTACAGGTGTATATCCTTCTTCATCCTCTGGGTTGTTCTTCGGATATGGCGCTATTCCAACATTAAAATCTAACGGGAATTGATCAGTACCACCAAGTTCTGTGTTCATCCAACTTCCAATTAACACTAGGCTTGCATCTTGATTAAAGAAAGTATCACGATAATGTAACTGTTGTGACATTATGTCCGTATATGGTGTGGCTGAAAGGTCTTCTTTCTCCATTTGCCAACGGAGTTCTAACGTCTTTTTAAACATTGGATCTTCAAAATTAGAGCTTCCATCGGCATTTAATAATTCCGTTTCGTCTGGTTTGCTCGCTAATGCTAATTTTAAGTATTCCATCCAACCACCATTTTGCGGTCCATGGAAGAATGTTCCATAATGATCATCTGTTGTTAATTGATTGGCATAGTCAGCAAATTCATCCCATGTCCAGTCTTCAGGTGTTTCTAATCCAGCTTCCTCTAAGTGATCTTGATTAACAAGTACATACCATGGATTAAATTTACCAGGAAGTGCGAAAAACTGTTCTCCCAATTGTGTATTAACCTTGTACTCCTCTACTACTTCATATCCTTCTTCTTCAATAAATTCATCAATTGGTGCTACCATTCCTAAATCTACACGTTGCGCGTATGAAGCAGGATCACTAAACATTAACACATCTAATTGTTCACCAGATGAGGCGGCAAGATCTAATTTCTGCAAAGCTTCATTTGTATCCCCGCTTTCACTAAGAATAACCAATTCCACTTCAATATCTGGATGTGCCTCCTCAAATGCTGGAATTGTTTCAGACCAGTTATATGATGCTTCATTCCCATGTGTATGAAACATGATTTTTACTGGTTCATCAGAGCTGGCTTCTTCGTCATTTTCTTGTTGATCGGTATTTGCTTCTTCTGAATCAGAACTAGCTGTTGGTTCGTCATTATTGCTGCTGCAAGCTGTCACAATGCCAAGGAATAATACCATACTTAATAATAAGAGCAACCACTTATTTTTCATTTTCCTACCCCCTAATATAATTGAAAACCCTTACAACTATGATGCTAACAAATTAATACCTACAAAACATGCCACTATTTTTACCTTTGACAACACTTTTTTTACTTTATCCTTTAACACCTCCTAATGCAATACCATCGATAACATGTTTTTGACCTAATATAAAGACAATCAATAAGGGAAGTATCGCCGATACCGCTGCAGCCATAATTAACGTATAAAAACTGCCATTAATGGTTGTAAATTTTTGCATTGCTAATTGAATAGTATACAGAGCGTCTGTCCGTAAGAAAATTAACGGATTTTGATAATCGTTCCATGTCCAGATAAAACGAAGGATAGCATATGTTGCGACTGCAGGTCGTACAATCGGCAGGGCAATTCGCCAAAAGATCCGCCAATGTCCCGCACCATCTATTTTTGCAGCATCAATAAAGTCATTATGGATACCTATGAAAAATTGACGGAGCATAAATGTCCCAAGCACACTAAAACTCCCTAATAAAATTAAACCAATATGGGTATCAAACAATCCTAAATAGCGATACAATATAAATTGTGGTACCAAGCTAGCTTGTGGTGGTACCATATACGTTGCCAACACAATAAGAAATAACCAAGCACCTGCCGGAAATCGGACCTTGGAGAAGCCATAAGCTGCTAAAGAAGAAACGACGACAGAAATAAACGTAGTACTTACAGCAACTTTAATCGAATTCCAGTAATATAAATAAAAAGGATGGTCCCCAAACCATACTTCCTGATAGTTACTAACAGCATTCCATCTTGTCGGAATCCATTCAATTGGATATTTAAAAACATCTGCTTCAATTTTTAGTGATGTTGAAATCATCCAGATAAAAGGAAGCAAAAATGCAATACTACAAAAAAATAAGATTATCGTACTGAGGATTTTTTTTACATTCCATTTTCTTTGTTTGTGCAACAAAATCACATCCTTCCACTTAGTAATTCACCCATTTTTTCTGTCCAATCCATTGGATAATCGTAATCGAAAACACGAATAAGAACAATACGACCGCTATTGCCGATGCATAACCTACATCAAGATTCAAAAACGCCCTTTCATATAAATGCCAAACGAGCATCGTCGTTGAGTTTAATGGTCCACCCTCTGTTAATACTGCGATTAAATCAAATACTTTAAATGAGGCGATAACCCCTGTTATTAATAGAAAGAAGGAGGTTGGCGATATCAATGGAAATGTTATATTTCTAAATTTATACCAACTATTGGCACCATCAATATCAGCGGCTTCATATAATTCTTTCGGTATTGACTGTAACCCTGCAATGTAAACAATTAAACTAAAGCCGATTGATATCCAAATATGAATGATCATTAACGAAATTAATGCAAAATCGGGATCAGAAATCCATGTTGGCGGATTTTCAATTCCAAGTGTCATTAATACTTGATTAATCGGTCCCTGAGATGGATGAAAAAGCACTTGCCATACAACAGCGATTGCGACAACACTTGAAATGTACGGCATAAAAAAGGCTACTTTAAAATAACTTTTTAAATAGACATTTTTATCAATGATAATTGCTAATAAAAGAGCAACCATCATCGTAATCGGTACAGTAAATATAAAGATTGCATTATTAATCACAGATTTAATGAATTTTTCATCGTTTGTTAAAGCGAGAAAATTATCAAAGCCGATCCATTTTAACTGATCAATACCGGTAACAAATTTCCAGTCTGCAAACGCGAGAATAAATGTGGCAATAATCGGGAACAGGACAATCACGGAAATTCCTAATAACATAGGAGAAACAAATAATAACCCAACAAAATTCTCGCTTTTTTCGATTTTTGATTTTCTTGTTTTTTTCGATTGCTGTAATTCCTCTGTCGTAGAAACAGAATTACTCGCCATGAAGAACACCTCTTTCTTCTAAGATTCTCTTATTGGATGGTTGCGTTTTGAAATAATCTAGTCTTTGTAGCGCAAAATTGCTAAAATACATAGCAATAAAGGTTAAACCGCTACCTAAAAACAAGAAAGACAAGCCTGGTATCACCCAACAAATAAAAAGAAAACTAACTAATGATAATCCCATCCAGATCGTTTGTTTTGGAAATAGTGTACTCAGTTGGATAGCTCTTCTCATTTGTTTGATCAAGCCTAATTCCGGAAATGTAATCATGAAACTAAACACATATAATAAAACAATAACGCTTAAAATTAATACCGTTGAACTGCTACTTAGAATTAAATAATATAGTATTCCACTAAAGTTCTGAACTAGCGCAAAATCAATGTATAAGACTATCGCAGTGACTATTATAAGGCCTCCAAGTAAATTGCTTTTCACAAAGTGCTTCTTATATGCTTTCCAGAATTCTTTGATGACAGGAAACTCTTCGGCTTGAATCCATTTATTATTTAATGCGAACATAGCGGTGATTGCCGGGAACAATCCGAGTACAATACCACCTAGCAAGCTAAACCCGATTGCTATTACATTGAGTGACGCAAGACGATAGAGCCATTCACAAATTTTGAATAAACCACTTGATGTGTCAAACTGCATATGGCCTCCTCCTTTCCTTACTCAAATTATAAACGCTTTCATTTTGGTAAAAATAGCACTATTTTTACTTTTATCGATAGATATTTGACTTCTATGATTCCTGTGCTCGTAGTATGTAAGAGTTAACCTTGCTTGAATTGTAGGTGGTAACAGAAATAGAGCTAGCTGAACACACTGTTAGCTAGCTCTATTATTGGTTATGGTTTTCATGATAAACTATAATTAGTGATTCTAATAATGTTTGGGGCTTCCATCTGTTTGGTAATTAATTTACTAGGTATACATCACTACTATCTATTCTTTTTACCTTTACCTTTTTCTTTATCCTTCTTTTTCTCAGCTGGACTAGCACCTGTTATAATATCAATTCCATCCAACACATAGTTACCAGCTTTCACTACTATTTTTGCTGTGTGCTTCTGCTTTTTTAATCCTCGAATATGATAAGAAGTTTGCCTGTCTCCCATTGAATAAACCCGATAGTCCTCATCAACTAACTGATCATCGATATATACATCAATCAACGCATCTGCTGTTGCACCAAATAAATTGAAGCCACTTCCCTTAAAATCGAAGATAATCATATGTTCACTCTCAGTCGGTGTGCTGTAAATATTAACACCGCGATAATCCATATATTGTTCTTTTGCTTCATTATCACCTAAAGAAACTTTTAATGTGTGGGGTTTATCCTCTAAGCCTCTGACAGAGTATCTTATCCCATCATCCTCCACATCAAAATCACCGACGCTTTCCCCGTCTAATTCCACATGATAGGTTGTTTCATTTTCTACTCCTGCAAGATAATCAATTCCCGTACCTGTGAAGTTGATGAAGATATAAGGATTATCATTAAAGTCAGCCCAAGCATTTGTGCTATTTGCTCCCCAGGTGTTGCCATTCTCACGGTATGCATACACTGTATTTTCCTCATTTCCAATTTCTGAATCATCCGCAATTGCAGTAAATTCATTAGGAGCTAATGTGGTCACAGCTTCGAAATCAACCGGATCATCTGTTTCTATTTCTGCTCGAACAAAGCTAGTATATCCTTCTTTGGCAATCACTTTCAATGTGTGTTCTTTTTCTTCCAGATCGGTTGCTTCCCAAACCATTTTTACTATGGAGCTATTATTCAAATAATTAGCTTCACCGACAAGTTCACCATCTAAATAAATATCTGCCGTTCCATTAGATGGATTTGCTTCCCCATACAAACGGATAGCATTTCCCTTAAAGGTAATCTCAAAGGAGCCACCCTCACTCCCCCAGGTATTTCCACTATTGGAACTCCAATCTCCAGAATAAAATACTTTGTTTAATGTGCCTTGCTCATTCGTCGTATCCGTATGATCTACAGTTATGCCATTCCAAACAGGATAGTCACTTGAAACGCTCATTTGTGTGCGATTATAATGTGCATAGCCTGCCTGAATATATTCCCAGTCTCCTATATATCCAATCGGATTCCACTCATCCTCATTAGCTAATGCTTCTTCTTCTGTCTCATAAATTTTACCTTGCGCATTATCTAGTTTCAGTGATTCATATGAGTAACCTTTTATTGGCTCAATTTTCAAATTATCAATAAGTGTTTCGTAATAACCTGAACCTATCGACACTCTACCGGCCATGACAGTTGAGTCCTCATCCGTATAGGAGGCAATTTCCTCCTTATCCAGATAAAGAGTAAAGATATTACCTTTTGCTTCAAATGCTAAATTGTGCCAAACGGTATTATCAAATCCTTCTATTTTTCCCTCTTCTACTACATCATCAAGCTTAAGAATTTCGTACTTTCCATCCTTGTAAATCTTGGCATTATAAGGTGCCTGTGAATCAGACCAATCAGACTTAACTTGGCGAACACCGATTAAAGCATAATTTTCTCTGCCTTCAACCTCTGGAGTATGGGTATCTAATAAAAAGTCATACGATACTTTGTAATTCACCCAGCGGAAATCTCCGATATTGGTATTAGGATTAACATTCGCTTCAGATCCGTCTGTTCCACCCCAAACAGCCCATTCTGCTCCGATAATATCTGGTGTGATTTTTTGTTGTAGCATGTTTCCGTGCTTTTTTGCGTCCGGGATGTCTCGTTTTATTCTGTCTGAGCTTCCGTTTGAAGCTGGCTTTGTTGCCTCTTTTACAACCTCAAAGGCACCGATTTGATCTGTTGTATATCTTGGTGTACCTCCACGTCGTTCTACATAGTCTCTACCTTTGTCGTCCACGGGATATTCATTATACTCAAAATCATCTGTATAAGGTAAAGGCATAATCGTATCTTCTGATAAATCTACCGGATCTGATTGATATGCAAAATCATCGATTTCCGTTTCTTTATCTAACGTAGAAATGGTCACGATCGAATAAGGTTTTACCTCAATCTCATACGTTCCATCTTCCGGTTGAATGGTTTCTATATGTTGAAACCAATTTTCATCATAATCTTGTCCTTCTTCAGGCCCACGAGTCTCCCAAACAAATACTTCCGCATCCTCTTTTCCATCCAAGTTTTCTAACTCAATCGTATATTTACGTGTGTCTTTCGTATTGTTAGCGAAAATAGTTGTGTAATCGTCTGTTTCTGGATCTTTCAATGTCATATAATTATGTGTACTGGTATCTACGTCTACTCCTCCATCAAAGAAATTACCATCACTGTAAGTAGCATTCTTTATATATTGCCATCTTTCATTTTCAGTTGTAGATGGATCATCATAGCCAACAAAATTCATGACATGTCTGACACCTTGAAGACCACCATCTACCTCATAAAAACCTGACCAAGGATCAAATGCACTAATTAAATGCTTTGGGTTGTATTGTGCACCTTGGTAGAAAGCAGCAACAGATGGTTGAAAATCAAATGAAACAGCATTTAATGGCAGATTGCCTGCTCCTTCCCACGAATAGACAGAAATGATCCGTGATGTCACATCAATAATACCGCCACGTCCACCAAGGCCATTGTAATGTGGTTCCATGTTCTCACGGTACCTAGCATTAATCATTGGTGCAATGCCTTCTGAAACCCAAATCTCTTTTGGTTGCTTCCCTTCTTCGATTAATTTGTCTTGTAACTCTGATAATTCATTTGAACCTGTCAGACCATAATGAGAACTAATCACATCAATTTCGTCAATCAAATTTGGATGGTCTAATAATGTACGACTAATTGTCTCTGTATCTCGATAGCCATCAGCAGCAACTAGCTTTATATCTTGATAATCTTCTTCATAATTAGGTTCTTCTTTTATTCTAGAAGTAAAATACTCAAGCCATTCCACTTCATTTCTACCATTGCCATGCTGTGCTCTCTCATTTTGAGATATGCCGATATAATCCAATTGGAAGCCATACTCTTCTTTAACAGCATCCATTGTTTGTTTATACCATTGGTAACGATTTTCATATTCTTTGTCACTAGCACCGTTCCAAGTCCAACGAGGTTCCCCCCATCGTAAGATTTCTGTTGTGATAGCAGGATTAATAGATTTTGCATCTGCAGCAAACTGAAAGCCAGCACCTCTTAAGACATTGGCAGGCTCATCTGCATAACGCATTGTTGCTGGTTCTGTTCCGGACGACGAGTTAATATCACCGCCTAATTCTACTTTCACGTGCGCTAATCCTGCTCCGGTGTCTTTATTAAATAAGTGATTCATAATTTCCCAGTATTTTTCCGGATGCTCTTCTTTATAATCGAGTAACAACCGTGAGGTATTATTGCCTGATACAGTACCAAAACCTTTAAAACGATTGTGTTCGTCCACATCATTACCATCGATCGTAATCGTCTTAGTTAGTTCTTCTGCTTGTGACTGATTGCTTCCGATAAGTGTTCCAACTCCTAATAAAATTAGTGTTATAGCTAAAAATCCGATAATTAGTTTAAAATAGTTCCCTCTCCCGGTCATGTTCCACCATTCCTTTCAAAGGTATTTAGTCCCGTCACATTCCTCTCATCCATCATCACCTTTGTATTGTCATGCTGAGAAAGATACAATGCCTCCTCTCACAAAATGGATACGCTTACATTATTTCATATAAGCTTGTGACTTTTTGATAATATTTTTACTCGTTTTATTGTTAATTTGACATTTTAAAAATAACTACTTCAATTAACATGGTCATCGCACTGATTTTATACTTTTTTCCTTTTAAAAAAGGACCTCCATTGTCGGAAGCCCTTACCCTTTTACTTCTCAAACCAATTATTTGCAATGGTTTGCTTATACCAATAAAAACTGTCTTTCTTCGTACGTTCTAATGTCCGATAGTTGACGTGTACAATACCGAAACGCATGGTATAACCTTCCGCCCATTCGAAGTTATCCATGAGTGACCAGGTAATATAACCTTTAATATTAACGCCTGATGCGATTGCACGACTCAATGCAGTTAAATGTTGCTCGAGATAATTTATACGTCCAGCATCTTTTACACTCCCATTCTCTGGTTCATCATTATAACAAGAACCATTTTCCGTAATATAAATAGGAATGTCACCATAGCTATTCTTAATACGCATCAACACTTGATAAAAACCTTCAGGGAAGATTGGCCAGCCGATATCGGTACGGTCATAATTCATTTCGACCATCTCCCAATCAAGTAACCCTTCATTCTCTTTATAACGCGCAATATGACCCGTGTAATAGTTAATACCAAGGAAATCTACTGGTTGATTAATTGTTTCCATATCGCCATCCTCTATTTCTAATTCCACACCTTTTTTCTTAAACCAATCGATCATAAAGCTTGGATAGCTTCCTTTAAATACCGGATCCATAAACCATTCAATATACCAGCCAATTTCACGATTACATGCATCAATATCTTCTTGACGATTACTATAAGGCTCTAGCCAGGTCGTATTTGGAGCAAAACCAATTTCACCATCCACTCCAAGCTCTCGGAACTTTTGTACGGATTTCCCATGAGCTACCAGCAAGTGGTGTGAAATTTGCGTTGCTAATTGCAGGTCTCGATTTCCTGGTGCATGGACACCGATATAGTTAGATAAAAAGGAGATACACCACGGTTCATTTAATGTTAGCCACTTTTTAATTTTGCCAGAAAACTCTTTAAACATTAGCTCCGCATAATCTACAAATGCATGGATGGTTTCACGGTTACCCCAACCACCTTTATCCTGTAATGCTTGTGGCAGGTCCCAGTGATAGAGTGTACACATCGGCTCAATGCCATTTTCTAATAATTTATCAACTAAACGGTGATAATAATCCAATCCTTCTTGGTTCACTTCACCAGTACCATTAGGAAAAATTCTCGGCCATGCTACTGAAAAACGATACACATCAATGCCAAGGTCCTTCATTAACTCCACGTCTTCTTCATAACGGTGATAGCTGTCACAAGCTACATCTCCATTATCCCCATTTACGACATTACCTGGTGTTTTCGAAAATGTATCCCAAATCGAAACACCTCGACCACCTTCACTTGCAGCCCCTTCAATTTGATAAGATGCTGTAGCTGTCCCCCATTGCATATCTTTCGGAAATTGAATTATTGCCATTGTTATACCCCTCCAATAAATCTATAATCTAGTTAAAAATTGTTGAAAAGCTTGATCAGCATGATGTGGCAAATGTTCATGCCCATACTCATGGTAGAGTATTATCTCTTTTTCAGAACGAATCTTGTTATATGCCGCAAACTGCGTAGATGGCGGACAAATGTGATCCCTCATAGCTGTTATCCATTGCACAGATGCTTGAACTCGATCTGCTAGATGTTGAATATCGATATATCCTAATTTCGTGAAAATTTCTTGATGTCGCTGGTGTGTCGGATCAAAACACCGGAAAAAATAAGCTATTTCCTCATAAGCACTGTTTTGCACATCCATCTTCCATACTCTTTCATAATCAGATAGGAAAGGATAAACTGCATATAAATGTTTAACAGTCGGCTCTAGTGCTGCACAAGCAGTAGCCAATGCCCCACCTTGTGATTGACCATAGACACCGATGCGATTTTTATCTACTCCTTCTATCGATTGTAATATTCTAACCGTCTGGACGGTATCAAGAAATACGTTTCGATAATAGAGATGATCAAGATTATTATCTTCGAGTCCTCTAATAATATGACCTCTTAATGTTGATCCTTTTATTTGGAGTGTATCCTCTGATAAACCTCCCTGTCCTCGACAATCTAATGCTAGGACAGTAATTCCTTGCGCTGCATAGGCTAATTTATCGAGCCAATCACCACTATCTACTGAATAACCATGAAAAATAGCAATTGCTTGACCTGTTGGATGCTTAGGTTGAACCAATTTAGCGTGAACTCGTGCACCACCGACCCCTGTAAAATACAAATGATAACAGTTTGCAAAACGAGGCGTGATATCCGCTTCCTCTAATTCATATGCCAATGAATACTGATCTAATTCTGCTAAAGCCCGCTCCCAGTAAGCATCAAAATCTTCCGGTTTCGGGTTGGTACCACGATAGTTTTCTAACTCCTCGAGTGGCATATCTACGTGCATCTGTGTTCCCCCCCTTTTGCTAAGATAAAATACTGTCAATCGCTTGTACTTCCTCATGTGTGAATGATAGATTTTCTACTGTTTCCCTATTTTCAATGAGTTGTTCAACATTTCGAACACCAATTAACGCTGAAGAAACCGATTTCCTTTTTAGCACCCAAGCGATAGCCAATTGAGGAACAGATTGACCTCTGTTATCTGCTATTTCTTTTAATTGTTGGACTTTTGCTATTCGATCTGGGGTAATCTGGTCACTAGAAATGGAGTCCACGTTTTGCGCAATTCGAGAACCTTCCGGAATCCCATCTTGATATTTTGTACTTAACAATCCCTGAAATAACGGTTGATAAACAATTGCTCCAAGTCCTTCCTTCTCTAATAAAGGAAATAATTGATCCTCCGGTTCTCTCAAAAACATTGAATATTGAGTTTGATGAACAACAAAAGGTGTTTGGTATTGCTTAAATAAAGGGATGACCTCCTCCATAATATCAGCTGGATAATTGGAAACACCTGCATATAAGGCTTTACCTTGTTTAACTGCAGTATCTAATGCCGAAATCGTTTCCTCTAATGGAGTGTCCTGATCATAACGATGCGAGTAGTAAATATCTACATAATCTATGCCTAATCTTTGTAAGCTCTGGTCTAGGCTAGCCAGTAAATATTTACGTGAACCACCATCACCATAAGGTCCCGGCCACATCTCATAACCTGCTTTTGTCGCGATAATCAGTTCATCACGATAAGCTGATAATTCAGTACTTACAATTTGACCGAATAATGATTCAGCACTTCCATTTGACTCTCCATAATTATTCGCTAAATCAAAATGAGTAATACCATTATCAAAAGCAGTTAAGATAATTTCTTTTGCTTGATCATATGGAGTATCTTCACCAAAATTTCGATACAAACCTAATGATATGGCTGGAAGTAGTAAGCCACTATCACCACAACGATTATAAGTCATTTGCTGATATCTTTCTTGATTTGCTATGTATGGCATAAACGCCCTCCTCTAATTAGGTTACCGTTTTCATTATACCACACAATTAAGTTATCGTTAACTTAAAAACATAAGGAAGCTATCAATATTATTATTATATAATTATCTGAAATTTGCAATCGTTTTCGAAAAGAATAATCTAATTTTCATTACTATTAATTTTGTTAGATAATAGTTTTCCTGTGATAAGCATATTCTTAAACCCACTCTTTTCCATACCTTTCTTCCGTCTATCTAAAAAAATTTTTAATTGCTTCGAAGCGTATTCTATGACTACAATCTTCACAACAAAATATTTTACTCTTTCTTTCCTTGAACTGTTTATACTTCAAGGTTCCTTCATAAACTTTGAATGTTCTTTTACAACTAGAGCAAAGCACTTCATAGTAAATCATTCTATATCCTCCTAAGATTTACTTGCTGGTTGACTTATCAAAGATTAAATTATTCTTGAATGGTACAGGGACTGCAAAAAGACGGATTTTTGTACCCAATTTTGAATTCCACCGTTTTTTCGAAACATGACATATCTTTTACGCTAATTGTTTTATCTATATTATTCATGTTTATATTTAATACGATCGTACAAATAATGTAAACAAAAGTCCAATTATTATAATAAAACGCGATCAGATTCAGACAATACCAAAAAAAGTAGTCCATTTCGGAACACAAATTATTGCTTGCACTCCAAAATAGAACTACTTCATTTAGTACAAATGTAGTTATGTTACTGCTTCTATCCACGTTTTTGCCATCAGCATATTGCCAACACTATTCATGTGAACACCATCTATTGTAAGTCCGTATCCACTGTTTGTCTCTAAGTACTGGACAAAGGCTTTATGTGTAGGGACTAACAATGCCTGGTATTCACTGGCTAATTGATTGACAATCTCCACATACTTTTTTAGCAGTTGGTTACCCTTTGCATGTAAATTCTCATCAATCACAGTTGGTTCCATTAAAATCAATTGACATGATGTTACTTGCTCTAACAATTGACGATAGGTCGTTTCAAATGCTTCTGGTGAAACTTGTTCCATTTCCGGCTGATCTAACTGACGCCAAACATCATTGATCCCAATCGATATCGAAACAACGTCAGGTGCTAAATCGATAACATCCTGTTGCCACCGTTGTTTTAAATTAAAAATGCGATCACCACCAACACCCTTGTTAAAAATCTCAAACTTCTTTTGAGGTTCCGCTACATGTAAATAATCATGAAGAAGTCGTACATAACCCGTTCCTATTCCTTCTGGATCCTCATGTTTTCCCCATTCCGTAATACTGTCACCGATCAAAACTATTCGCTTTCCTAGTTCCATCACCATTCTCCTTACGGTTTACTAACGAGTGTTTTCTCTATCACGATACTAATCGTCGGTAAGACCCCATTCCAAGCTTCTAGTAACACAAGGTTTTAGTAGAAGGCTAACAACTTGATAAGTTTCACTAATGATCCGGGTATTCATGATCATAGTCGCTCTTTATTATACCAGTGCTGCACAACATGCTCTGCCTTTTTACCGTAGATATCAAAATCGTGATTATTTTTAGCATCTTCTAAAGGATATAATTCCGCTTTCCAGTCCCACCAAAAAAATCCGGCAAACCAAGGTTTATCCCAAAATACTTGAAACACAGACTCATAAAAGTTTGCCTGTTCATCCTCATTAAAAGGCAAACTAGTATGTTCAAAGTCCCACGGCATTGTAGCACAACCTAATGCACTGCGACAGCCAATTTCCATAAAAATGATCTGCTTGTTGTATTGTTGAGAAAGGTTTTCTAACTTAACACTTATCTTCATCCAATTTTTCACCATGTTTTCTACTGAATCACCTGGCTTTTCTGCTACTGGATAATAAGCACTTGTACCGATAAAATCAACGGCATCAAACCATTCAACACCTTCCTCTTTGCCATGGTTGGCATTGTAAATGATTGGGCCATTATACAGATGACGAACCTGTTTAATAACAAGTCGCCATCTGTTTACCTGAGATTCAGTATTTATCATTTCACAACCAATACAGAACATCTCACAATCAAGTTCTTCTGCTAGTTCAGCATAATGTAATAAGAAATTGGTATAGGACTGGAACCACCTATTCCAGTCATTCTCAGCTTCTTCTGGAAAACCGATGCGTGCTCGCCAAATACCATCGCGACAGTTCACAACAGGCTTCAGGCAAACTTTTAAACCTAATGATTTAGCCTGCTTTACAGCAAAAATAATATCCCTGTCTGTCATCGTATGCCCATAATCAAAATGAATGTCAGTTGAATGGTAGGTGTCTTGTAAGGCAAAGAACGATAAAGCAATCCATTCACTACCTGTATCTTTTAATTTTTTCAATGAATCGACAGCGGCGTCTGTCTGATAAGCTCCTCTTGTTGTATTCCATCCATACGTTATACCTTTTACGAAAAGTTCCTGCATGCTATTTCATCCTTAATGTGTAATATGGTAAACACTTCTTACCTTGAGTGCCTTTTCTAGATCTGTTTTTGTTAATTCTTTCGTCAAACTGCTTTTGTCTACTGTGACGATCTTTCGCTCATTTGCTGATAAATCAAAGAAATTATCTGATAAAATCAAGTCCTGATCAGCTTGAATTTCTACATATTTCGTATATGCTTTTGCACTTACACTTATTATCCATTGTTGATCATTTTCATCCACTGTGACTTGTAATTGTGGATTTAAAAATTCAAAATGCTTCGGTTTGGTGAAAATAACCGTTGTACTACTATAAACTTGATCATCAATATAGAGAATTGCTTCCAAGTATGTTTGGTACTTCGACTCCTTCTGAAGGTCATCCTTAAAATCTAAGTATTGGCAAGATTTTGCTGTTAAAGCATCTACCTCTATATCGAGCTCGCCCTGTCGTATGATTGTTGATTGATTATCGCGTAATTTCCATTCAATTCGACCAGTAACGGCTTCTAGATGATCATTGGTGACATAGATAGAAGCATCATGTTTCCCTTCTTCTATCGATAATAGAATAGGATCATAGAATTTTCTTGCGTAATAGTGCAATGCTTTCCAGCGGCCGTAATAGTCAACACTTGACCATGAAGCGACCGGCCAGCAATCATTTAACTGCCAATAAAGTGATCCCATACATCTGCCTAAGTTTCGTCTCCAATGCTCTACACCGTATTTAATCGCTTCTGCTTGTAGCAATTGTGAAGTGTAAAGAAGTGCATCAAAGTTTTTCGGGTAAAGAAAGTTCTCAGACAAATAGTAAAGAATCATCCCATTTGCAGCATCATTCTTCTGATGTTTCTCCATTACCCTTGAGAAAATATTACGATCTTCCGGTTTCGTAAAGCTCTCAATAGTTTTCATAGATGGGAATGACTGAAAACCAAATTCAGAGCAAAAGCGGAAATAATAGTTACGATAATCAGTAAAGGGCTTTTGACCATGCCATACTTCCCAATAATGGACATCCCCAACATTCGGATCACGCGGATTATCAAACCCTCCACCTGATGAAGGAGAAGAGGACCAATAGAAGGTTTGTGGATCATATTCGGCAACAATATCAGGCAAAATGATTTCAAATAATTTGATATAATCTCTACGCCAATCCGCTCTTTTTGGCCACCCCCAATGCTCCATTGCCTCTTCTACCTCATTATTGCCACACCAGATACCAAGACAAGCATGATGACGAATTCGTTTAATCTGATCGATTGCTTCTTGACGTACACTTTGCTCGAACTGTTCTGTTAAGCGGTAAATACTACACGCAAACATAAAATCCTGCCAAACAATAATGCCGTACTCGTCACATAAATCATAGAAGTAATTCTCCGGGTAATGTCCACCACCCCAGACACGGATCATGTTAAAATTGGCAGCCACTGCATCTTGAATCAAGCGTTCTGTGCGCTCCCTCGATGTCCTCGGCAGTATATTATCTTCTGGAATATAGTTTGCACCTTTCATAAAGATGGGATAGCCATTCACGATAAACGCAAATGATTTTCCCCACTCATCAGGTTCATGCTTTACTTCAATCGTTCTTAGACCGATTCTTTTAGTCAGTCTATCAATTAGCTCCCCATCCTTCTTAAGTGAAACCTCTATCGTATATAGTGATTGCTCACCATAACCGACAGGCCACCAAAGATGTGGATTTTCCACCTCAAAAATTAACGGTTCCTTTTGGCGACGATCTATAATAGACTGGCTAATCATATTTCCTTCAGGGTCTTTTAACAAAACGGTTATTTCACTTTGGTCACCTTCATTTTCTACAGCTACATTGAACATAACCTTAACTCGATTAGCCTCATGAATTTGGCGGACATGTATTTCCTCTAATCGATTGGTATTCCAGGCTTTCAATTCTACATCTCGCCATATACCTAAATCAGGTATTTTCGGACCCCAATCCCAACCATACATACTGTGTGCTTTCCGTATATGCTGATAACCGTCTACAGCATGATCAACACCAGCTAAACGGTCATTTTTTTGTTTTTCTTCAATGTATTTTAATGGAGAGAATAACATGACATTCAACACATTTTCTCCCTTAACTAAAAATGGTTGAATGTTCCATTCATAAATACGATGCATATTTTCCGTTGTCGCTAGTTTATGACCGTTGATGGAAATTTCTGCTATGGTGTCGATCCCATGAAAAGTAATCGTAACTTTTTCATGTGCAAGTATTTTCTGATCTACTTCAAATCTCTTAGAAAACAGATAGTCTTTACTTGCCACTTCTAAGGCTAGATCTTCATTATCTCTATAAAAAGGATCTTCTATTTCATTCGCATCCAATAAAGCACTCATAACCGAAGCAGGCAATCTAATCTCAAACTCTTTCTCTGTCTGTAAATCTTTTATCATCCAATTATCGTTAAAATTTATCTTGAGCATAATCCCCCACCTAATTAGAATCTTCTTATAGTAGAAGCCGTACTAATCGATAGAACGACTCCTATTGTTTTACATCGATTGATAAAAAGCTTTTATCACTTTTTCTGCCGATTTTCCATAGACAGCATAATCTGAGTCCTGATCCGCTTTGGATTCTGGATAGAGAATTGCCTTCCAATCCCAAAGTCCGAAGCCTCTTACCCAATCACGTTTTGCTGTTTTTGCAAACATGTCTTGATAAAAAGTAGCTTGTTCCTCTTGATTAATCGCACCTTCCCATCCCCAGTCGTTTGGAATTTGCCCTGAACCAGCTCTGCTCGGACAACCCGCTTCCGCAAAGAAAAAAGGTTTATGATATGGCTCGATAATCTTTTCAATTCTATCCAATTGATTGTCCCAGTCTCCTAACGGATAATAACCACTGGATGAAATAACGTCTACTTCATCCCACCAGGTTACATTTGCTTCCTGATATTTATCTGTGTTATACGTAATTAACCCGGAGTAAACTTCACGGACATCTTTTACTAGCCTACGCCACTCTTTTTCACGCCGCTCTGTTTGTACCATTTCGCAGCCAACAATCAACATTTCTACCTCTTTCTCTTCTGCTATTTTGGCATAGTGTAATTGATAATCTGTATAGCTTTTAAACCAATCTTTCCACTGTGGTTCACACGGAACATCCAAATCAAAGAAATTAATATGTGCCCGCCAAATTCCATCAGCAGGATTAACTGTAGGTTTGATCATTACCTTTAACTCAAGGCTTCGTGCATAATCAATCATTTCTTTTAGCTCTTCATCTGTCACCATGTGCTCACCTTTATAGATAACCTCCGTAGAAAATGCTGTTTGTTGTGTAGCTGCCAAAGCAAAAATAACATAATTACTTGCTGTTCTTTCTTTCATTAATCGTAAAGATTCTTTTGCTTCTTGTTTGGTAAAATCCCCACGTTTAGCTCCCCAGCCAAACGTAAATCCCTTAATATACTCCATAAGATACCTCCGTTATTTCACTGATCCTGATGTTAAGCCATTATAAATATGTTTTTGTAATGAGATAAATGCAATAAATGTTGGAATAATGGCAAGCATAATTCCGGCACAGATAACCTCCCACTCAGATCCATAAGGCCCTTGGAATTTAAAAAGTGCTGTCGAAATAACATGCAAATCTGTTTTAGGCATATAGAGGAATGGTGTGTAGAAATCGTTATATACTGCAATCCCTCTTACAATAATGACCGTAACAATTGCTGGTTTTAATAACGGCAAAATAATTTTTGCATAAATAGTAAAATAGGATGCCCCATCCAACATCGCTGATTCATCTAACGATACCGAAATTGAATTCATAAATTGCAAGAAAATATAGATAGCAATAATATCTGTGCCCAAGTAAAGGATGATCGCTGCCCACATTGTATTAAATAACCCAAGGCTATTAACGATTTGAAAGGTTGCTACTTGCGTTGTTACACCCGGTATTAATGTCGCAAGAAGAAAAGCACCTAAAATTAACTTACTTCCTCTAAATTTGAAACGATTTAATACAAAGGCAACCATCGAACCGATTAAAGTTGTACCAATTATGGAAATGACTAGTATAATCACTGTGTTTTTAAAACCATTTAACATATTCCCTTCCACAAAAGCACGTTTATAATTATCAAAATTTGTCCAATCACTCGGAGGTGTTAAAGGACCTGTCGTAGTATATTCTGTACCTGTTTTAAAAGAGGCAAAAAACACAACTAATATGGGTAATAAAGCAGCAATAACCCCTAAAATTAATGATCCATACTTCAAAATGCCTCCAGCTGCATACTTTGCTTTCATCTTAATCCTCCTCCGAAAAGAATCGTTTTTGCAGTACCGTTACAATGATCACAATAAACAACAGAATAACCGCCATCGCTGATGCAAGACCAATTTTTCCATATTTAAATGCTGTGTCTACTGTTTGAATAACAAATGTTGCACTTCCATTTGCTCCACCTGTCATAATATAAGGAATTTCAAAAGCACTTAAAGCACCGCTAATTGCTAATACAAGATTTAAAGAAATAATAATGCGAATACTCGGCAAAATAATGTAACGGAACTGTTGCCAACGGTTGGCACCATCTATTTCTGCAGCCTCATAAACTTCACTAGATATGGATGATATCGCACCCAAAAAGATAATGAAGTTAAATCCCATATATCTCCATACCGAAGTACCGGCTAATGAAATATTGATAATATCTGGATTACCAAGCCAATGCATGGTAAAATCACCGAGACCAATCATTTGCAATACCGTGTCTAATGCGCCATCTGGACGGAAGAAAAATAAAAACATAAAACCGATCGCTACACCGTTAAGTAAATACGGAAAGAAAATTACACCTTTGAAGAAATTAGTAAATCTGACTTTAAAGCTGAGAATTGTTGCAAAGTAGAGGGCAAGCCCCATTTGAACAAATGTCGCAAAGAAATAATATAAACTGACACCAAACACACGGAAATACTCTGGATCAGTAAATACAGTAATATAATTTTCTAGTCCAACAAATTCTTTATCACTATATCCGTTCCAATCTGTAACACTATACCAAAACATATTTGCAACAGGCAGAAAGGAAAAAGTAGCCAGTAATGTCAATGGCACAATTAAAAAAGTAACAATAATAATGTTTCGTTGCGTTTTATAAGAAAATTTGGAAAACATCTGATTGTCGCACCTCCTGTAAAAACTAAATGAAACTGGAAGCAAGCTACTTCCACCATTTCATTTAATTTTCACTTTCTCTATTAAACTATTATTTGTAGAGAGACTCTTACTATCTGCCTTAATGACAGTAAAAATAGATAGATGTGAAAAGGCACACTATTCACCACAATTTGGTGAATAGTGTAGATTACACATTATTATTCATTTACAATTTTTTCATAAGCGGCAGACCAATCTTCATTCCATTTATTCATTAAATCATCAAATGAATCGTCACGATTACCAATTGCAGCTTCGATAAGAATTTGTTTTCTCGGTTCTAACCAGAGTCCTACTTCTGATTCTTTATCGATTTCATCTAATAAACCTTTCTTATCGTCTGGGGAAGGTGTTAACATCGAGAATTCCCAACCTTCTTCTTCACCAGCTGCTAACGCCTCTGGTAATGGAACATCTTGTGATGCACTAATACCACCAGCTTGTTCTACAGAGTATCCTGATTCATGAATAAACCAGTCAACCCAAGCAAAAGCTGCTTCTTTATTTTCACTATGTTTATTAATTGAAATATTTAAATCGGCACCCAATGAGAAAATGGTAGATTCCGCATCAGTAGGAAATGGCATAATCGCAATATCATCCGGATTGTCACCAGCACCTTGAACTTGTTCCAGTGCCCATGAACCTAACACCATTGTGGCAATTTCACCATTGTTCATTCTTACTTTAGACGATTCCCAATCTGTTGTTAGTGGATCATCCTCAATCAAACCTTGTTCAGCGAGATCATACATTAATTTATAATGTTTATAGTGTGGATCCCCTTCATCAAATGGAGTTGGATCATCCAGCATGTCCACATTATAGTAATCTACATCACCAGCTGTTGTCGTTACAGCACCTTCCCATTGTGTTAACGGCCAACCATCTCCATAGTTTGTATAAAGTGGAATTGCATCTGTGTTCTCTTTAATTTTTTGCATAGCATCCATAAACTCTTCTTGAGTTGCTGGAATCCCTTCCACACCAGCTTCTTCAAATACAGCTTTGTTATAAATAACACCAGTGTAAGTAACAGCAATTGGAATACCATAGACAGTGTTGTCTACCGCTCGTTCTTCTACACCTAAATAACTTTCTTCCATTTCATCTAATTTACCCATCGGTTCAAAGAAGTTTGGAATATCTGCTATTGGTACTTCTACTGGTAAATATTGTACATCCCCATAATCTTGCGTGTTCATACGGGGCATGATTTCCCCACCGTAATCAGTTAGTGCTTCAAATTCCACGTTTACATTTGGATACTTTTCATTAAATTGCTCTCTATAATCTTGATAGACAGAATCTACAATATCCGTTCTGTGTGTGATGACAGTAAGGTCTCCTTCAATTTCTTCTGGATCTTTGTCATTCCAAGTTTCATAAAGTGGTGCGTCAGATCCTGTGTCATCACTATTGTTATTGCTACCATCTTCACTATCGGATGAACATCCAGCAATAATACCTACAACGATTAACATGCTTGCAAAAAACACTATTATTTTTTTACTCATGCTTTTTGACCCCTTCCTTAAATTCATTAAGTTAACGTTAAGTTAATAACAACTTAATAATAACCTGAAAACGCTTGCTAGTCAATAACTTTTTTTGCTTTTTTATCAGTGATTTTAATCATATTTAACCACTCTTTTTATTCCATTACGATCACACCAACCTATATTAGGTTGCTTTTGATCTATAATAATAGATAAAGGTGATTAATTTAGCGTTAAAGTTATTATGGTATACTAAAGATTTAAATAATCTTCAATCTAATTCATTATACTTTCTTTCCGAACGAGCAAAAAACCCTTGAGAAAAAACTCAAGGGTTTAATCTTTCTCTCATCCTATTTTTCTAAAAACGGAGGCGAAAATTTGATAAAACTAGTGGTAATACCACATCCATATATACAAGGAGCCAGTGCGACAAATGCAACAAGGTTCCAGGTAAGTAAAACGTATAAAACAGCTACAATAAACAAGATATATAAGGATCTTAACGGATATTTAATGGAAGAAACGAAGGCGAACGCCAACAAATTTCTCCACTCTTTCTTACCCTTAGTCAGATAATACAGTCCAAAAGTAAAGTTAATCACAAACAATACCATAAAATAAATAATAACAATAATCATAGCTAGGCTAAATGAATGGTCAGATCGGTTTACAAAAAACAAGGCGGTGTAGCTTAAAATAACAAACATTACACTTAAAAAGGAAGCGAAATAGTATGAATGATATCTTTGATAATTTTCCTTGAACAATAAACGGATATCTTCTGGATTATCCTTGATTAAGAATTGCTCACACGTTTTTAGCAATGATGCTGTTGCCGGTATAAAACTATATATAATCAAACCTTTTAGAAGGTACAACCAATAATAAAAACTTATTAAAAATAGTTTATAACAGAACTGAAATACTTTTTGAATCGAATCACTCATTACTCATCATCCTTTGTCTACATTCCAACAGAAAACCCTGCATTACTGCGATTCTTATTCGCACGGGATAAAATTGCGAATTAAACCAAAATTATCTTTAGTATAACTTTCTGTCTTTTCAAATAAAACCAAGGCAATCACCCTGGTTTTGTTTGTTTATTTTATCGCTTTTACGGAATCACGATGGATAATTTTACCTTTTACTGCCAATCTGCCAAATTTCGTTTCTGGATTATCCATCTTTTCACAAATAAATTTAACCGTGTTTTTTGCCATCTCTTCAATGTCCACTTCTACCGTTGTGAGATGAGGCGTAGTGAGTGTTGCATAGATATCATTGTCAAATCCGACAACAGAGCAGTCTTCAGGCACATTATATCCTTCTTTATTTAGCCTTTCTATAAGCAAATGTGCTACCTGATCACAATTACAAACAAAAGCAGTCGGCATTTTTTCAGGTAAATCCATCTCAATAAATGCTCCTCTGTCATCTCTATCACTAATTACATACTCTTGTTTTAGATGAATTTTATGTTCTAATAACGATTTGTAGTATCCTAGAAAACGGTCTTGAATACTACTGGTAGAAAATAAATTACCGACATAAGCTATTTCTTCATGGCCACGTTGAATGAGTGAATTGGTTATTTCATAAGCACCATAAAAGTTATCGGTAATTACTGCATCGACGTTATCATTTTCATCATAGAAATCTAAAAAAACTAAAGGCATTTCAACACTCTGCATTAATTCAATATATTCTTTGCTCGGTTGTCCAAGCATAATAAAACCATCCACTCTTCGCTCATGATAAATACGTGGTAATTTTAGGCAATCCTCGTCTTCACTTGGTAATATATGGATGATTCCATAATAACCACGATCTTCTAAAATCTGCGCAATCGCTTGATACACTTTTAAATAAAAAGATTGCGTCATTCCAGTATAACGTTCAGGAATGATTACACAGACATTGTAGGATTTGCCATCTTTCATTGATTTTGCCATCGTATTATAGCGATATCCCATTTTATCCGCTAACGCTTTAATCTTTTCCTTTAGTTCTTCACTGACACCCTCTTTATCGTTTAGTGCTTTCGATACAGTAACACTGCTCACATTCAGTTTTTCTGCAATGTCTTTCATCGTGACATTTGACTTCAATTTGTTCACCCCACACTATTTCTTCCAATATATTCATCATAACATTCTTAAAGCTAAATTACTTAATATTTTAGCTTAATTTTTGTTTATTTTCCTTAAAATATTATTAGTTTCTAAGTTGATAGAGAAAAGGGTGAACTATGGATGTCACCCTTTTAATAATACCTCATTCTTCTCAATTAATTCTTTACGTTGTTGTGCATTCTTCAACGAACGATATGGATCCTCCGGTGTATGAAAGGTATAATCAACTAATCGATCTATCGTTGTTTTTGCCACATGAATCCTTGTATCACTAGAAGCATAATAAATAAACACTTCGTTGTCTTCATTTACAACCGCACCATTACAGAAAATAACGTTAGAAACATCACCTGTACGCTCATCATCATATGGTGCAACAAAATGTCCGCCTGGTAACTTAATTAGGTTCGTAGGGTCTTCCAAACTAGTGGCAAAAGTGTAAAGTACATATCGTAAACCTGCAGCAGTATTCCGGACACCATGAGCAATATGAATCCAGCCTTTATCTGTTTTAATTGGAGCAGGTCCTTGGCCATTTTTCACTTCATAAATAGTATGATATCTTTTACCATGGATAACCTGTTCCTCTTTTATTACCGGATTTGTGATATCTTCTACTAAGCCAAAAGCAATTCCACCACCAGAGCCAGTTGAAATAAATCCGTCTTGCGGTCGAGTGTAAAAGGCATATTTTCCTTCAACAAATTCAGGGTGTAATACGACGTTACGCTGTTGTGGGGATGACGTTTGGATATTCGGCAAACGCTCCCAGCTCTTAAGATCCTGAGTTCGAACCAGACCTGCTTGGGCTACTGCACTAGACGTATCAAATCCTTCTGCATCTGGGTCTTTACTTTCTGAACAATAAATACCATAAATCCAGCCATCTTCATGTTTCACTAAACGCATATCATACATATTTGTTTCTTCTTGATCAATATCTTCCCAAACGAGTGGAGTATCAATAAATCGGAATTGATCTACACCATTGTTACTTACTGCTAATGCAAAAATCGATTTACGGTCCAATCCTTCTAAACGTACAATCATGTAATATTTCCCTTCATGATAGATTGCTCCAGGATTAAATGTCGCATTAACACCTAAACGTTCCATAAAGTATGGATTTGTTTCCTTATTCAAATCAAAACGCCAATGAAGTGGCACATGATGTCTCGTTATGGCCGGATATTGATATTTTGTATAGACACCATTATAAAATTGCTTGTTTTCTCGATTTTTACGTTGAATTAATTTTTCTTGTTCTTCCAAAAGCTGATAGTACTTTTCATGGATCATGACTGCTTCACCCTTTCGATAAATTCTAAACAAAATCTGCTATTATGATAAGATGTCTTCCACGGTTCCCCAATTGCTTTTTCAGTAGGCTTTCCATCAGGCTCTATGGACCAATACCATTCTCCGTTTATACGTTTATCCACTATATGCTTTTTAATATAACTCCAAAGGTTTTCGATTAATTGTTTAAATTTCGGATCTTTTGTACGTTCAAATGCATTTAAATAGCCGACCATTGCTTCTGCCTGTACCCACCAAATTCTCGTTTCATCATAATGGTCATCAACCTGTTCATTAATTAATGAACCATCCGCCTGCATCGCATATTCGGCAATGTTATAAGCAATATCCACCACCATTTGATCAAATCTTTTATCGCTTAAACCGATTGTTTTAATTGTTTCATCCATCAACCAGCTCGCTTCAATGTCATGACCGAATGATTTCATATTGACTAATGAATTCCATTGCTTATCGAAAAAAACACCTAAAAATCTGGTATCTTTGTTATAAATCTTCTCATAATGAACTTCTAATAAATCTAGTAATCTTTGTTTTAATGCATCCGTTGGGTTTGCTTTATACAAATTGGTATACGCTTCCAATACATGAATATGCGTATTCATTGTAATTTCTGCAACAACGTCATTTTCACTTAACATTTCGTTTGATACCGGATTCCAAAATTGATCGAATTCTTCACAATAAGCACGATTATCCTTGTCATAGCCTTTCTCTTCAATTAAATGATAGATTTCATTTGCCAAAGCTAATGCTTCCCCTGATTTCGTGACTCGATAATATTCACTTAACGCATAAACCGCAAAAGATTGGGCGTATACATGTTTTCTCGTATCTTTCGGTTGCCCTTTATAATCTACTAACCAATAAATGCCTAGATGTTCCTCATCGTATAGTTTGTCACGCAGAAAGTGATAAAGGTGATGTGCATGTGCTAAGTATTCTTCTTTACCAGTAACACGATATGCCGCTGAAAAAGTCCAAAGGAATCTTGCTGTCGCAACCCCTCCTTTATCTGCCTGCTTATCAATTTCTAAATGATAGTCTACTTTCCCATAAAAACCACCATGTTGTTCGTCCCTCAACTGCATCCAAAACGGGAGGATTTTTTGCTCTAAATGTAGTTGAATTTCGCTTGTCAGCTCTTTCATGAACGGAACCCCCTCTTCGAGTTTATCGATAACTTAATAAGATAATAATAATTAACTTATTAACCTTTGTCAATTACTTGCTTCAGGATTGATTCCAATCAAAACCCCCCTTCCTTACCACTTGTTAGAAAAGGAGGGGGTTAGAGTTTAAACGATTACTTATTCAGTTCAAGTTCATGTGAAAAATCTTCTATCAATTTTCCATTATAATGTACTAGTTTCCTATTCTGATACAGTCCGTAATAGTATACTAATTCACATTTTCCCTTACTTTTTTCCTTGTGAAAACTAAACTCCCTATTCCTAACACAAGGACAATAAAACCCAGTAATAACCAATTATATGTGAATGAAGCAGTGTCCGGAAGATTGCTTTTAGCTTTTGGATTTTTTATTGTATGCTCCTTTGTTTTGTTATTATTTAAATTCTCGTCACTGCTTATAGTTTGTTCACTTATTGGTTGCTCTTCTTGTTTATTTGTATCCTTATTCTCTTGATTTTCTTTATCTATCCCCATATTACCAATATCAAATACTGAAAAAATGGTAAAATGGTCCGTTCGGACAGTTATCCAGTTATCTTCGATAGTTCCTCCAATTTTTTCCCATATCGACTCTTGAACATCCCAATAATAGATTTTTTGATTTTCGTTAGGCTTCTTTACTAAGAAGGACAGTTGAATGCCTGAAGAAAATTGAGAGATTGCCTGACTATTTTGTTTAAATGTCAAATCATATAATTTTGTAGCTGCAAGATCACCCTTTTCTAGCTCTGATGCTTTTATTTTAGCTATTCTTAATGTTAGTGGTGAACCTGTTTCAAAAGATAGCAAATCAAAATTTATTTTCAGATCCTTCTTCACTATCTGGATTTCAGTATTTTTCTCCAGTAAAATTTCTAATTGCTCAGGGTAAAACACAACTTCAATATCATTCTTGTCATTCGGTACCGATAATTCAAGCAAACCATCTTCTGCTAGATTATTTATTTCACCTTCTGGTATCACAAAATGATTCTTTTCTTGTATAAGGTCTGTAGAAATAAAGCTTGCCAACCTTTTCACATGCAGCAAATAAATCGACTTCGTTCCGTCTTCTGCTGTAACTTCGACATTTATAACGTTATCTCCTAAGCTGAGTTTAATAGCACTTGTCAAATCCTCATTTCCATTTATAGTGATGGTTGCACCGTCTGAGTTAGCTACTGGTGTAAGTGTTAATTCTTCTACGGTCTCGGTTACCTCTAAATAATACTCTTTCACATCCTTAGAAAAGGCAGGGGTAAGCACACCTTTATTAACTGTTAAAGCTTGGAGGCTAGCATCTGAACTTTTCTCTACCCCATATGTCTTTAAATCTGGCAGTTCCTCTAAGGTAATAACCTTTTCGTGATTATAAATTTTTTGTAAATGTTCACTGCTATTGTTACTTGTTAATAGACCAATCCAAGTTGTAAAATAACTATACATGGAATTATAAATGTTTAACATGTCCGGGTCTGGGATAGGTCCATTTTCCGTCATTGCAATTAACTTTCTGTTTGATGAAAGATCTACAAGTGCTTCATATTTATCATTTTGTGGGGAATAGTTATACTCTCCAGGATAGGAGTCAAAACTAACAATATCAACATAATCATCACCTGGGTACCACTCTGAATCAATTGAATTCCATACCCATATTAAATTATTTAATTTATGGTGGTTAGTTAATCGATTGAACATCAATTTCCATAGCTCTATAGCTGGTTCTGGCCCTTTTGCCCCCCACCAGAACCAACCTCCTTCGGCTTCATGTAATGGTCTCCATAGAACTGGCACATTAGCATCTTGTAATCTTTTTAATTCAACCGCAATCGTATCGATATCTCTAAGAAGCAATTGATAGTCTTCTAATTCTGGGTTATTCATTGCATATTCCACATCAAATGTTGTTGCATCTGTATAGAAACCACTCCACCAAGGTTGATCTTCTGTATCAAGAAGATCTTTTGGCGCGTTCCAATGCCAGGCAAATGCTACGATCCCACCTTGCTCATCCCATTCAAGTGCAAGGTCAACATCATGAGAAACAGCCCCTCTCTCGACTCGTGACGGACTGTAATCCATCAAATCCAAGCCCAAAATAGCAGGTGTTTGCCCTGTTAACTCTTTAATATATTTGACATCAGCTAAATCATTATTAGCATCATCTTGTTGACCAGAAATTATATTTTCGCCAAAGTTATCCACTAAATAACTAAACAAAGCCTTTGTTTCTTTTGTCGCAGTAGGGTTAATAAGTTGTTTTTCTACTTCATGGTCAGTTGGCGGTGGTGCCAAGGATAACTTAATATAATCAATAGCGAAATGTGTCCAATTAGGTGTAACAGTGATTGTGTTCGTACCCTCATTTAACAACACTTTTCCTATCGATGCTTCTCCAAAACCTTCCCCCATTTTGAAGGTAGTATAAGCTTCTCCATTCAATCGTAGATTTGCGTGTTTGCCTTCTCCATACAATCCACCATAGCCCACCGTTAAGGTATATAAAGCAGTATCAGGCACCGTAATGGTAAATGTCACGCTAGCATCTTCTTCAGAAAAATCCCCAACATATCCTGTTCCTGAATAACCAGGAACATCATCTTGCACTGTTAATCCAGTTAATATAGCATCTTCCGCCTCAAGCTTCCATTCTTCAACTTCATTTTCTGTTTCATTATTTACTGCAAATACATTTGCTTCAGATAAGCTCAGTAAAAAACTTCCAATTAATAGAAAAATAACTGTTCTAATTAATGAATACCTTCTCAATATTAACTACCTCCACAAAAATAGTTTTAAAGCGTATACAATTTTTCGAATTATTAAGCCTCTAATCGAATTATTAAAGTAACCGTCTATTTAATATGGAAGGGAAAAACTTTTGACTAAGATCCACTTTAGTAAGCGCTCTTTGCATACCAACGTTAGCTTAGAAGAAAATCCCGTGGAAAGGGAAGTAGACAGCCGCAGCGATGGTTTCCTGTACAAGCTATTTCAAAATGGCTACTCTGTTTACAAATGCGTTGATACCGCGGATTATATACTTTCCTATATTATAAAAAAATGAGTAAGTTATTAATTAGTTTAGTGCGCGTTGGAAATTCATCTAAATTTCAAATTCGGTACTTTATCTAACGTAATTACATATTCATGATTATATATAGCGCTTAAATAATTTGGTGTATTTTGTTCCTTAACGTGTATAGTATGCCAGGTTAGAAACCACACCCACTTCGCCCCATCATTTATCATTTCAACAGGATTTGGAATAGGCCCGCATTCATGAAAAGCTATGGGCATATTCCTGCCTACTATGTCAAAAACTTTTTGATACAAATCAGTCTGGGGTCCTGGATTATAAGTATCTGCTCCAGCAATATCAACATATTCATATCCTGGGAACCATCCTTTTTTTACTTCTCCAGAATAACCAAGAACCCAAATTAAATTGGTCAAACCATGATAGTTAGTATAGCGATCATACATTAAACGCCAAAGTTTTATAAATTGTACCGCTCCACCTTTCCCCCACCAAAACCAAGCTCCATCAAATTCATGAAATGGTCTCCAGAGAATGGGTACTCGAGCATCTTGCAGCTCCTTTAGTGCTACTGCCACTTCATCCATTTTGGCAATCATACCATTATATAAATCAGTTCCTTCTGTTAATGCCTCCTCCAAGTCAATAGTTCCCTTAGAAGATTCATACCCTATCCCATCTGGTGGTGTCCCCCAATGCCAGCAAATAGATACAATTCCTCCCTTTTCCCACCATTCTATTGATCTCTTATTGACACCTTCATAATCATCATTGATATAATCAAGACCACGAATAGCAGGTAGTCTTCCTGTTTTTTCCTTTATATAATCTAGCTCGTCATCTGCAGGTGCTTTCCAATCTGATTCCTGTTGTCCGGAAAGAATCTTATTTCCATAAATACTGCAGATATATTGAAATAATTTTTTTGCTTCATAACTTGCATTTGAGTTAGATAATTTATTGTTTCTTACATTCACATTACCTACCATTTATAATCCCTCTTTCATTTCGGTATATCCTATTATTCTCTTATTTTAAACACTCCATAAGGTTAAACACTGGTAATTTAGCACTGGAATAATTCCGCTGTAAAAAGTTTATGAATAATCTTATCCGTGGCGATTTCATTCTTTCCGTATAAGCAATCCTCGGAGACTTCATTCTTCTCCGAGGATTAAATGATTAAGTTTAATTACTCCATAATTCCACTTTCTCTTGAATAAGTTTTGTATATTCTTTCTCTGCTATCTCAATATTTGTTTTTTCAAGTGATGTCATAAATTCATCCCAAACCACATCAAATTGATCTGGATTCTCTAATATTGCCTTAGGAACAAGCTGTTTCGTAAGATCTAAAGCTCTTTGGTTGATTGTTTGTAATTCCGAATTTGCCGGAATCGAAATATTGTAAGCTGCTCCCCAAGGTTTTACAGGAAATTCATCAGCTAAAGGGAAAAGATCTTGCCACAGTTCCACACCATACGCTTCCAGTACCTCTCTTTCAGCATCTGTTTGGTTCTCAATGGCCAATTCGCGTGTATTAGTTGTAAAAGGCTGACCTGTTGAATCTAATACTCCATCACCATAGCGCGGGGCGAATCTAGCAAAATTATAACCGATACCGGTTTTCTTTAGGTATTCTTGATCAGAGTTTCGTTTTTCCCATTCTTCTTCAGGAATGACACGTTTTCCGTCTACTATTTCATGGTGTTCGCCTTCAATGCCCCAATTTAACATAATTTGCGTTTCTTCAGATACTAGATAATCTAGAAATTTAATCGCTCTCACCGGATCCTCACAATCCTCCGTAATACTGATTCCCCAACCTACCTGCAAGCCATTGCTTTGATACGTATGGCTTTTATACTCCTCACTTAAAGTAACTGGATACACTCCATACATTCGTTCTTCCATTCCCGATTCACGTAAGGCTTCTTGTGCACTGTGCATTAAATAATCAGGACCAATAGTTGCTAACACCCTTCCAGAGGAAAGCTTTGAATCAAATTGATCACTTTTCTGTACAAACATTTCGGAGTCAAGTAAACCTTCTGCATTCATATCATTCCACCATTTAAATACTTCTTTTTCGACCGGACGACGATAATGCAAAGTTGCTTCATACGTTGTTGGATCTATATAATATTCTCCGTCATCACTTGCACCAGTCATCATAAAGCCTGAATTCAAGAAAGAGGATTGAATCCTCC
Source organism: Gracilibacillus sp. HCP3S3_G5_2 (assembly GCF_052063305.1). Classification (NCBI taxonomy): domain Bacteria; kingdom Bacillati; phylum Bacillota; class Bacilli; order Caryophanales; family Bacillaceae; genus Gracilibacillus; species Gracilibacillus sp. HCP3S3_G5_2. The sequence goes on from NZ_JBQHXU010000010.1 coordinate 176,946, forward strand.
AACTGTCGGTATTCATTGTTAAAGGAATGGTAGGTTGACCATCAATTTCTGGGTGTAATTCTTTATATTCTTTTAGCACATTTTTTAAGTCGTCCAATGTTGTAATTTCTGGGTATCCTAATTCCTTTACTACTGCATGCTGTATCCACGCACCATAACCTGGTGTCAATGCTTGATTGTCTACAGGAGATGTTGTCAACACATAAATAGAAGGATCGTCTTCACTCCATTTTAAGCGGTTAATGCCATCTTCCCCTAGCATTTCTTTGATGTTAGGAGCATGCTCTTCAATTAGTGGTGCAAGATCTATCAAAGCATTAGCATCCACTAATTGACCAGCACCTTTCGATACAATTAAATCGGGATAATCACCACTAGCTGTCATTAATGGAATCTTTGTTTCTCCTCCTTCAATGTCAAACTCTGCTTCTAAGGTTACTCCGGTATCTTCCTTAATTTTGCGACCAACCGGCGTATCCATGTCCTCTACCCAATCCGGATTCGTATCAGAATCAAACACTGTCAAGGTAACTGGTTCTAATTCATTGGAAGAACTATCTTTTTCTTCTGTATTCTCTTCATTTGTCTGATCACCTTCAGCAGAACCATCGCTTTCCTCAGAATTTTGACATGCAGCAAGCCATAATAGGAATAACAAAATAAAAACCAATTGCAAACTTCTTTTCCATACCCCCACTTTTTATTCCTCCCTAATTAGTCATTATTGTATAAACAGGTACAAAACCTGAAAACACCATCATTGTTTAACTGCACCGAGAGTCATCCCCTGAATAAAATATCGTTGCACAAATGGATATACCATAATAATTGGGATAACGGTTACCATCGTGATCGCCATCTTTATCGATTGTGGTGAGACCCTGTTCATTTGTTGTTCATTATTCGGACGCATTGAATTAGCATCCTGACTTCCTCCCATGGTGGTGTTATCTAAGATTTTCATTAACTCATATTGCAACGTCGTTAAACTTTCATTCATACTGTTATATAAATACGTATCAAACCATGAATTCCATTGACCAACTGCGACAAATAAAGCAATAGTTGCTAACACTGGTTTACAGAGTGGTAAAATAATACGATAAAAAATCACAAAATCATTTGCTCCATCCATCTTCGCTGATTCTTGTAAAGAAAAAGGTAATCCATCCATAAACGAGCGAATAATAATAATATTAAAAGCGCTTACTAATCCAGGTAAGATATAAACCCAAAATGAATTAATTAATCCCAAATCTCTTATTAACATATATCCCGGAATTAACCCTCCAGAGAAATACATCGTAAGCACAATAGCTGTAGAAACAAATCTTCTTCCTTGAAAATCCGTTCTACTTAGCGTGAAAGCAACCATTGCTTGAATAAATACACCTAATATCGTTCCAATTACTGTCCTTAAAACTGAATTTACAAACCCGGTTACGAGATTGTCATATTTCATAATTTCTAAATAGTTGTTTAAGGTAAACTCCCTTGGCCAAATATATATACCACCTCTAACGGTGTCCGTAGAATCATTTAAGGAAATTGCCAACACATTTAAAAACGGATATAACGTAATGACGATAACAATACTTAAAAAAAGATAATTCAAAATATCAAATATTTTTTCTCTCACAGTAGTTTGATAAAGATCTGATGGATTTGCCAATCGACTCCCCTCCTACATAACACTTTGGTTCGAATATCTTCTAAATATGCCATTCGCTAGTAATAATAAGAAAATGCTAACGACTGAATTAAAAATACCGATTGCTGTTCCATATGAAAATTGCCCCAAGCCAATTCCGTAGTTAAGCGCATACAATTCCAACACTTCTGCATATTCAATGACAAGAGAATTGCTTAATAGCATCTGTTTTTCAAAGCCAATCTGAATTAAATGACCGATATTCAAAATTAATACAACTAAAATAGTAGGCCGAATTCCCGGAAGTGTAATATGCCAGATCTGTCTAAACCTGCTGGCACCATCGACTTTGGCGGCCTCGTAGAGCTGGGGATCTAATCCAGCTATAGCTGCTAAGAAAATGATGGCGTTCCACCCCATCTCTTTCCATATATCAGAGATCGTCACAATCGCCCAAAACCATTTTCCCTCCGCCATAAATTGATAAGGCTGATCCAAGACTCCCATCCCTACTAACAAATCATTGATAATTCCTCCATCAGTCGAAAGGATTTTGGTAACAATACCAGCTACAACAACCCATGAGACAAAATGTGGTAAATACGTGACTGTTTGCGTTATTCTTTTAAATAAAGAATGTCGCACTTCGTTTAGTAAGATTGCAAATACAATCGGAATAGTAAATCCGAATAATAGTCCGAGAAAACTCATAGCAAGTGTATTACGTAGTGCTAGGAAAAATCGTTCATCTTGAAATAATTGTATAAAATGATGAAAGCCTACCCATTCTTGCTGCCAAAAAGGGGTTCCAGGAATATAATTTTGAAAAGCCATTGTCCAACCCCAAACAGGCAGATAATTAAATACAAACACCCATGCAACAAATGGTAACGACATTGCATAAAGCATTTTTTGACTTTTTAATGTTTTCCAAAACAAACTAGACTTTTTTATTTTTTCTCTTTTTTCAGCTACATCCATTTGCCCTCCTCCTTTGTTAAGTTAATGTTAACTTAATGAATAACTTTGTAAAACCCAACAAAATAACAATCATTTCATATAAAAAATAAAGAAAACACTCCTAAATAGGAAGCGCTTTCTTTGTTGAATTACATATTTACGGTACAGCTAAGTGTGTTCCTTCATCCATCTTTCTTCTTTTTACGGTACTCAGATGGAGACATTCCTTCATACTTTTTGAATTTACTATGAAAATAATCAGGTGTCGTATATCCCACCATTTTGGCTACTTCATACACTTTAAATCCATCCAATAATAAGCGTTTGCTATTTTTTATTCTTACTTTATCTAAATAGGTTTTAAAGTATTCACCTGTAGTTTCTTTAAATATTTTTCCTAAATAAGCTTTGTGATAATGTAATAGTTCTGCCAATGTATCTAATTTAATATTCTGATCATAATTTTTGTTAATAAAATGAATCATCCGTTTTACAATTAAATCGGATTTGTCTTCATCAATTACAGAGGAAACTGCTTTTAAATGTTCATACGCTATTGACATCAGTTGTTTTACTGTATAACTTTTTTGAATACTAACAATCTCACTAAGCATTATCATTATTTCAGTTTGTACTTCGGGATGTCGAGCTATCAATTTGTTATTTATGAAAGTTAATAATGTAGTAACTTGTTGCTTTATTTCTATTTCTGTAAAACCCGATTTAGCCAAAAGAACAATAAGATTCTGCACCAGCTGCTTAAATGTATTGCAATCGCTAATCTCTACTGCATATAACAGCTTTTCTTGATAATCTGCTACTTGTTCTGCAGAGGTATCTAAGCTACGTTCTTTAATCATTGCGGAATATGGTGTAATCAGATATTGCTCCTCATAGAAAAAGCTTTCCTGTAAAAACGATGTTGCCTGTTGATAACAGTCCGCCACACTTTCGAGTTGTCCAACACAATCAGATACCGCAGCAATAAATGCGAGGTTTTGTTCTTTCAAATAGTTATAAACAGGATAGTATACTTTTTCCGTATTACTTCCGACATGACTTTCCTTTACCAATATCCCTACATAGCCGTTTTTAATAAACACCACACCTTCTTCTGTTTTAACATATCGTTTAATAGATTCAGCCAAATCGGCTAAATCTAATTGCTTCTTATCATAAAATTTTATTAATAGAATAGCATAATAGTTCCATTTCAATTTCTCTTGAAAGAAATCACCAACTTCACTTGATATCTTGTATTGGATAACCGAATTTATGTAACGTTGCAATTGATCATGTTTCTTGTTCTCTTTATTCCTAGTTTTCTCTACGAAATCTGTGTTTATCTTTTTTAAGTAACTGATTAGTTCTTGCTCTTCCAATGGCTTTAATAAATATCCCTCTACTTGATATTGAATCGCCTGTTTCGCATACTGAAATTCTGCATATCCGCTTAGTATCAGGAATTTTACTACTTTATCATGTTCCCGAATGTTTTTTATCGTTTCAATTCCAGACATTTTCGGCATTTTGATATCTATAATGATCAGATCTGGCTGATGCTGTTTATACTTTTTGATTGCTATATAGCCATCTGACGCTGTAGCTACTACTTCAAATCCTAATCTCTTCCAATCTATCAGAGTAACAATTCCTTGTCTTGTCCGTCTCTCATCATCAGCTATGATTACCTTCCACACTATTAATCTCCTCCTAATATGATCGAAAAAGATATACTTGTTCCTATCCCCTCTTTACTTGTAATGATTAAACCGCTACTTTCTCCATATAATAGTTTTAATCTTTGATGAACATTTCGAAGACCTATACGAACGCCTGACTGTTCTTCTTGCTTATCTAATACTTCATATAAGTTTTTAATTTTCTCCTTACTCATTCCTATTCCATTATCGCTTACCTCTATAATTAGCTGATTCTCTATCTTTTTGGAAGATATGGTCACTTTTCCACCCGTTCGGTTTTGTTCTAAACCATGAATGACACTGTTTTCCACTAAAGGCTGGATAATTAAGGGTGGGATTAATAGTTGCTTGGAAGCAGGATCAATATCAAATGAATAATCCAACCTCTCTTCATAGCGGAATTTTTGAATGTCTAAATACCATTGGATAACTTCTAATTCCCTTTCTAGTTCTATGCTCCCAGTTCCAATTTCAATATTATTCCGCATTAATTTTCCTAACAGTTTCACAACATTTGCTATTTCTAATTCACCTTTATAATGAGCTTCCATTCGAATCGATTCTAAACAATTAAATAAAAAATGAGGGTTAATTTGAGAAGCCATCATTTTGAATTTTATTTCGTTTTGCCTCCGTTCCAGCAACGCCTTTTGATGATTACTCTGTTCTACTTTATGTATTAATGTTTTGGTATTTAGCACCATTTGATCAAGGTTCTTCGCTAATTTCCCTATTTCATCACTACCATCTATTACAATTCGTGTATTAAAATCTCCTTTAGAAACTCTCTCTATTTGACTTCCTAACATGATTAATCGATTAGAAAATAATTTCGATACGATATAGATAAGAACAATAGCAATGAATACTGCTATGGATACTAAAATAGTCCCCATTCTCCCGAAGTGATGTGCATTGTTGATAATTTTATCGTCTTCTATAACAGAAATGATCGATAATTGATTATCTGTCTCTTGTAGCGGAATAGTTTGGACAAATATCCTTCTAGGATGCGCTGCTTCTTGATCATGAAAAATACCTGTTTCTCCAGCTAAGACATGTTCTTCTCTGATAAATTCGTTTAACTTATGTCCTGTTTGTTCCGCATTGTTGGATGCTATGATATTATGTTGATCGTCAACAAGCATTGTCAAAGATGCTTCTTGTGACAAAATGGTTGTTAGCGTTTTCAAATTAACGTTAATTACTAGTATTCCACTCGTTTGATAGGCGGGAAAATCAATCCTACGTACCAAACTTAAATACTTGGTATTTCTTTTCGTTTCATCTTTGATATATAACCACTGGGATACACCCGAATTCTTCATTGCAAATTTGTACCACTCCGTCTTTTGTACTTCGGAATCAACCGGAATAATCTCCCAATTGTTGATCAAAGTAGGATTATCCATATAAAAACGGATATTGGAAATCTCAGATTCATAGATTTTCTGATACTCTTCAAACGTGTTATAATTCCAATAATCTGAAATTACTTGATAGGTTGTTTCGTAATGTTTGTTGACGATATTCTCAAAACGATAATCTAGCATGATATTATTCGAGATATAGATAGGTACTTTTAGTACTTCCTGTGATCGCTCTTTCACTCTTTCCATATTAACCGCAGCCTGTTCCTCAGCCTCGTCAATTGCCTGATTTCTTAATTCATTCGTTAAATAGCCTCCTACAATCACAACAGGGATAAAAACAACCCATACAAATGTGATGAATAACTTATTTCTTACATTTATATTATTAACAAAATTCTTGATATGCTTAAGAATGATAACCTCCCCCCATCATGAAACTAATCGATAAAGTTAATCTATGTATATTCATTATATATCATAAAAACTAATAACATACTACATTTTTCCCACAAAAATGCTGCTACTTTTATTCCCAATAAGAAAAACCGGCATACCCTGCCGGTCCTTTATTAAATGCTAATTGGATGTCGATTACTTTGGTAGTAATTATATAATATATGAATAGCTTGTCCACCACTCCGGCTGCTAACTTTTTCATGCCAAACGATTCCTACAGGAGTGAAAGTTGGCGGCCTTCGCTAAGTTCTGCTCTACAACTCTAGGATGAAGTAACATTGCTGCTTTTATACTTATGGATAGCGATTCTTGCTCTTATCCATTTTATAAAAGTCAACCTATTACTTCTGACAAGAATTGTTACACTTCCTCATAACGGAGACTAATTACGTAGACTACTGCGGGAATAGCGCGAGCCTCAACTAACTTTGCAAAGTTAGTTGAGGCCGTACCCGCGGAAAGCGTAGTAATTAGTCGAAGCATTGGCAAACACACTTAAAATATATCAAAATAACTACTTCGTTAAACACGATCATTACACTGATTATATACTTTCTTACCTTTTTAAAAAGCCAGCGAAAGAACAAAATCTTTCACCGGCTTTGATTTATACTTTAAATTTTGCAAAGGTTTCTTCTAATTCATGTGCCATAGATGCTAATTCTTGCGAGGAAGCAAGTAATTGTTGCATGGCTGCATTTTGTTGTTCTGAACCTGCCGCAATTTGCTCGATACTTTCTGCTGACTTTTCAGAGATTTCTTGAATATTAGTAGTTGCCGCACTTACTTGATCTATTTTGTCATTTGTTATGTCAATCGTTTGACTAGCTTGCTGATTATGGTTATTTAACGTTTGAATCGACTCTGATAAGAGGTCAAATACCATCCCTACCTTTTTGACTTTTTCTACTCCTTGATTAACCGATTCTGTACTCATTTCCATCACTTCTACTGCTTGACCGGTATCTTCAATCGAAGTAGCAATTAATGACTGAATATTCTCCGTGGCATCTGCCGTTTGCTCGGCAAGTTTACGAACTTCATCTGCAACAACAGCAAATCCTTTACCGTGTTCACCGGCTCTGGCAGCCTCTATCGTCGCATTAAGTGCTAATAAATTGGTTTGCGACGAAATCGAATGAATCATATCTACAATACTGCTAATCTTCGAAGAATGTTCACTTAATGAGTCAATAATGGTTGCTATTTCGTCCACTTGCCTTTTAACCACATTCATCTGTTCTACCGTATCTGTTACATCAGCGGTTCCATTTTCAATCTCCTGTTTCGTTTCCTTACTTAAGCGAATCGCTTCTTGCATCGTTGTGGTAACTTCAGCCCAAGACTTTTTCATATCTTCCATTATCTCTGTTGATTTTTGAACTGTTTGAACTTGCTCTTCACTGCCATTAGCTATATCTACCATCGTAGTTGTGATCTGAGTATTTACATCCGTTGTTTCTTCCGCATTTTCTCTTAAGGTTTTCGACATATTCGTTACTGCTTCCGTTGTTTCTAATAACCGGACAATCGAACGTTGCAGATGATCAGCCATTTGATTCATTGCATTTTGGATAACTGCAATTTCATCTTTACCTTCCGCTTCGATTCGTTCTACCGTTAAGTCACCATCTCCTAATCGTTTTGCAAACAACGCTAAGTTTGCAAACCTGTTGGACATTCTTTTATTTACGACTACTAGAATAACAATAGAACTAACTAAAACGAATACAACAAGCGCTACCACTACAATCATGATGATGGTGGACTGTGCTTGCATATTGTCTTGTAAGGCACTTCGTTCTGCCAACATCAATTCCTTTAACTCCATTAATTCATTGATAGTATAATTACGGAGTGTTGTTGCTTTGTTATGTAAATCAGTCTGAACAAAAATGTCTACCCTTTCTCCATTGTCCCGATATTCTGCAGTTCTAGGAATGATTTCATCAAAAAACAATTGATCCATTTGGTCATTATAATCTAACACTTTTTCATATATTTTTTGTTGTTCTTCTGTTTCTAATTCTGCCTCAATCATTTCCACAGAGGTTAAAAATGCATCTCCTTCTGCCTGGTAGTCTTCAACTGTCGTTGTTGGATGCTGCTCAGTCAAAATATCCGAAATAATAATAGACTTTTGTTTAAAGACAGAAGCCATCTCGACAATTTCTATTGATGCATCACTTTTTTCATTTACCTCTTGTGATTCCTTTAAAACGCCATCCATGGATAAAATGGTAATTAGTGACGAAAGTACAAACAATACTAAAACACCAGTAAACAGTAAACCATATTTTTGTCCAATTTTACGATCTGTCAAGAAATGACGATTCCAACTTGGTTTCTGGATATTCCATTTTGGCAAAGATATTTTTATCCTGCTCCTATTCATGTGCATCCCCTTTCATCAATGGCAACAGCCTCCATCAGCGGAAGTTCATCGCTTCTACTGATGGTTCGCAAATCTTCTCTAGGTATTACCAAAATAACGACATTGGATACCTCACGACATCTGCACTGCCTCTGATGCCATTTTCATTTGATAAAATTCCCCTTTTCTCTCTACTAACTCGTCATATGTTCCCATTTCTACGCATTGACCATTTTTCATCACGACGATACGGTCTGCATCTCGTATAGTTGATAAGCGATGGGCCACGATAAAGGTTGTTTTCCCTTTAATTAATTCCTGCATAGCATCTTGAATTAATTTTTCCGAGACATTATCTAATGCGGAAGTAGCTTCATCTAAAATAACCATTTGAGGTTTCCTTATAAACGCTCTAGCAATGGCAATTCGCTGTCTTTGACCACCTGACATGCGATCACCATGTTCCCCAATTTTTGTTTCCAAACCATCTGGTAATTCATCGATGATATCTTGCAAATTAGCCATTTGAACCGCTTGCTGTACTTCTTCATCTGTAACTTCTGCTAAACCATACGTGATATTTTCACGGATCGATCCTGAGAAAAGAATCGTGTTTTGCGGCACTACTGCTATCTTTTTCCGGAAGCTTCTCATACTTAAATCATCCATCACGACGTCATCTATTAAGACCCTTCCATTACTAGGCCGGTAAAATCCGGTTACCAGGTTCAAAATAGTAGATTTACCTGCTCCCGACTCCCCAACGAAAGCAATCGTTTCACCAGGTTTTACATTTAGCTGAAAGTTTGTTAATACATGTTTATCTGAATCGTGATATTTGAAATAAACTTGTTCAAAGTCTACTTTACCGTCTAATTTCTTCAGCTTCGTTCTCCCTTGATATTCTTGTGTTTCCTTCGCAAAAAGGATTTCTGAGATCGAATGAACGGACTCAAAGCCTTTTGCTAATTGAGGATAAATGTTAATCACGCCAGATATAGACATTAAAATTTGCGTAAAATATGTCTGATATAACACCACATCTCCAATCGGTATTTGTCCTTGATAAGCAAGATAAACGGTAAAAAGTAAACATAAAACTTGAAACAGTTGAAACACTACCCAGTTACTAGCTCCGAAGAATGCTTCAGTAATATCCAAACGATAACCTTTGCCACGGACATGATGTAATAAAGAATCTACTTTATTAATCTCTACTTTTTCTAACCCATGCGCTCGTGTTACCGGGATCATCTCTACTGTTTCCGCTACTTGACCAGACATTTCTTCTACTTGCTCCCGGAATTCCCTGTTTCGTTTCGTTAGCTTCCCACGAAAAAAATAAACAATCACAATCGAAATCGGTATCGCCACCAAAAAGAAGGATGTTACGGTCCAACTTCTATTCGCCGTTACTGCAATTGCCACAATTACATTCATAAATGCCGGCAAGACACCCATCATCGTCTGCTTGGACATAATCTCGATCATTTCAACGTCACGTAACACTTTCGCCTGTAACTTACCCGACCTTAATTCACTGTGAAAAGAAATGGAGAGATGTTGTAATTTTCGAATTAAGGTACTTCTCAAACCAGCTTCTACATGGCGGATCGCCTTACTCATAAAACTGATATGCAAAATTTGACTCGGCAAATTTTGAATAATAACAATGGTTAACACAATAATATTCATCCATAAATAACGGACCTCATAACTACTTGGATCAGACGCAAAATTGATTAGATTCGCTGTTACAATTGGCAAAATCCAAACCGGTGAATGCTTAAGTAAAAAGAAAATAAATGAGACAAATAATTTCAGATAATGACCTCGATACATGATATGTAACGTTCGAAACAGTCGCCCTTTTATATCTTGTTGTTCTTCAAATCGCTTTTCGAAGTCTAAGGAAATACCATTTTGGCTAGACACATAATCCCTCCTATACATTTATATCGGATTATAACTTAATCCATTAAGTAATATATTAAAACTTTTCGCTTTTAATTGTCTAGATATTTATCTTATTCTACTATTCTACTTTGACAACAAATTGCAAATTTAATATATTATAATAAGTAAACGTTAACTTATTATTAACAAAAAGGAGGAAAAATTATGTCTATCCAAGTGAACCAGAAGCAATTAGAATTTCATCTATATAACGACAGTGTAAGTTACATTTTCCGTGTATTAGAAAAAAGCCGTCAGCTTGAACATTTATATTTTGGAAAGCGAATTCATCATAGGAAATCATTCACTCACTTAATTGAACGAGAAATCCGGCCATCAACCAATATGTTTGAAGGCGATCATACTTCCTCGATGGAACATATTAAACAGGAGTATCCAAGTTATGGATCGACAGACTTTCGTTACCCGGCTCATGCGATTTTAAGAGAGGATGGCAGTCATATTACGAACTTCACCTATGATAGCTATCGCATTATAAAAGGAAAGAAGACGTTAGCGAACTTACCTGCTACATATGTAGAAAATGAGGAGGAAGCTGATACACTTGAAATCGAATTAGTAGATGATGTATTACAATGTCGATTAATTCTTTCTTATACTATTTACCAAAATCGTAGTGTAATAACCCGAAATGCGAAATTCATCAATGAAGGTAAAGAAACTTATTATCTTGATCAGGCAATGAGTATGAATGTGGATTTAGCTGATGACCAATTTGATATGGTGCATTTACATGGAGCTTGGGCAAGAGAAGGGCATGTGGAAACAAAACGGTTATCGAAAGGGATTCAATCGATCTATTCAAACCGTGGTGCAAGTAGCCATGTTTTTAATCCGTTTTTTGCCTTAAAGCGTTTGAACGCAGATGAAAATCAGGGAGAAGTGTACGGTTTCAGTCTCGTTTACAGTGGAAACTTTCTGGCACAAGTAGAAGTAGATACTTATAACGTAAGCCGTGTTAACATGGGGATTAATCCATATCGTTTCAAATGGAAATTAGAGAGCGGTGAAAGCTTCCAAACCCCTGAATGTGTAATGGTTTATTCTGACCAAGGATTAAACGGCATGAGTCAAACCTTCCACAAACTGTATCGTGAACGGCTAGTAAGAGGACCTTGGCGAGACAAAGTTCGTCCTATCCTGATTAATAATTGGGAAGCAACTTATTTTGATTTTAATGAAGATAAAGTACTGGACATTGCCAAAACAGCACGCAACTTAGGCATTGAATTATTTGTTCTCGATGATGGCTGGTTCGGAAAACGTGATGATGACACAAGTTCACTTGGAGACTGGTTTGAATACGAAGAAAAATTACCAAATGGGATTGATGGCTTAAGTGAAAAAGTAGAAGCATTAGACATGCAATTTGGTCTTTGGTTTGAACCAGAAATGGTATGTAAAGATACCAAGCTATTTGAAGAACACCCTGACTGGATTCTCTCTACACCTGAACGAAGAGCTTCACATGGTCGAAACCAATTTGTATTAGACTTCACTTGTGGTGAGGTAGTTGATTATATTTTTGACTTAATGGATAAGATTATTTCGAAGTCCAAAATTTCCTATATCAAATGGGATATGAACCGGCATATTACAGAAGCATTTTCACAAAGTCTACCTGCTGATCAACAAGGGGAAGTGTTCCATCGTTATATTTTAGGTGTGTATGACTTATATGAACGTCTGATCAAAAAATATCCTGAAATCCTTTTTGAATCATGTGCCGGTGGTGGTGCCAGATTTGATCCGGGTATGTTATATTACGCACCACAAACTTGGACAAGTGATGATACCGATGCAGTCGAACGTTTGAAGATACAATATGGTACATCAATGGTCTATCCGTTAAGTACGATCGGAAGTCATGTTTCCGCCATTCCTAACCACCAGGTAGGACGACTTGCTTCGCTTGATACTCGTGCAGCAGTCGCTTATTTTGGCACATTCGGCTATGAGTTGGATATTACGAAACTGACAGAAACCGAACAACAAAAAGTAAAAGAACAAGTTGCTTTCTTTAAAGGAAAAAGAGCCTTGATTAGAGATGGGGAATTTTACCGACTATCCAGTCCATTTGAAAATAATGAAACAACATGGATGGTGGTAAACGAAGAAAAATCAGAAGCATTAGTTGGTTATTATAAAGTACTAGCAAAGCCGAATGAGGCATATAACCGTGTCAAATTAACCGGTCTAGATCCGGATAGATTGTATGAAGTAAATGGCGAAACGACGTATTATGGCAGTGAACTGATGAATATCGGGATTATCCTAGCAGGCAATTATATTGATCGTGCTGATGAATATTGGGGACAGGAGCATCCTGGGGATTATCAATCGCGCTTGTTTCATTTAAAGGCAAAGGCATAAAGGAAATATCGGTTATTATCATTATTTTCGTAAAAGGCTTAGGGAAGTATTATCTCTAGGCTTTTTATTTTCAAACTAAAACTAAGAAACCATCATGGGCATATTCTCTTCCATATCAGAAACTGTGTCTATAATTCGGTGATGATATCCCTTTAAAAAGGCTATGTTGCTTTTAAGAACGAGACAAAATAATCGAAAGATAGTCAATACATATTATTTTCCAGCTTACTCATAATATAACTAATGATATGTAAAGGAGGAATGAGAGTGACAAAACAACAGAACCAGCCGAATCCAGATGATCGCTCAGATAATGTGGAAAAATTACAACACAAGGTGCAAGATACAATAGAAAATATAGAAGAAGCACACGAGACGATGCAGTTTGCTTCTTCAGAAGAAAAAGAAAAAATTATCGAGAAAAATCGTCGTAGAGAAGAAGCAATTTCAGGTATGAGAAAAGAAATTAAAGATGAAGCACGAGATCAACAGTAGATATACAAAAATACAAAAGGCATATGGAATTAGCATATTCTTTATGCCTTTTTCCGAAAAAGATTGGTTTTTAATTATACTCGCGCCTCACAAAAACTTATCTTAAACCCACTCTTGCCGATGATTACGAATAAATTGAATATCGTATTGATAGTGGGAAAGATGTCCTTCATCAATCATATTTTGAAACGCTGTATCTCCTTCACTGGCTTTTCTTATAATAGTTTTACATAACCCTTCTAAACGGAGTAGCACCATTTCTAAATACTCTTCTTCCATCCTTTCCCCATAAGCTTCAAAGAAAATTCTAACTCTCTCCTTTATACGATTAGCATGCTGTGATGAATGATAATACACTTTCTCGCCTTTTTCAGAAAGATAAAATCTACTTAGCGGAACGCAAGTATAAAGAGTGTAAGCCATGTCCCAAAGCCTTGGACCAGGTCCAGCAACATCAAAATCAATAATACCTATTGGTCTTTCATGATGAAATATAATGTTGTATATTGCAAAATCATTATGGCATAGTACTTCAAATGGTTGAGGAGTGTTATCGATCGGTTGCCAGCTATCATATGAAAAATCACTCACAGAATTATGATAAAGACGGAGTATTTTGGCTATTTCTACCAAGACTTCATCAGCCCACATATATTCTTTTAAAGGATAATTTCCGGCTTCTCCTTCAATGAATGATAATATCTCTCTCCCCTTTTCATCAACCCCTAAAAACCTTGGTGCATAACTGAAACCTTTCGTTTCCAAATGCTTTAATAAATTATGAATTTTTGGACTATCTTTCTTTAACTCTCTTCGTATAGTATTTCCCGAACGATAAACGTTCGAGACATTTCCTCCTGATAGTATTTTTTCATTTTTATGGTTTGACATTTGAATCCCCCCCTTCTGTGACTCTATTTACCTTTCTGTTCCTATAGAACAAGTGACTTAATTATGATTTAACTGGCTTCGCCCATATTAAATAGATGATATCTGACCAATAGCGTTCCATATGATTGACCTGAAGATTTGAATTTCTCATTATCTCATTGATATTTCTGTTACAATGACATCCAGAAATCTTTTTATGTAGTGGATCAATCATTTTTTGACCGAAGGAAAGAAAGCTATTAGAACTCAATCCATGTTCCATTAACAATATAATCCCATCTTTGCGGCACCAATGATTAAATTTATTTAATGTAACAATTGGATCGGGATAGCTACAAAGGGAAAGCGTTGATACGATGCAATCAAAAGAGTTGTCTTCTAAAACCAGTTGATCAATATCTGCTTGGATAAATTTAGCTTTCACTTGATGTTGTGATGCTGTTCTCTTGGCGCTCTTGATCATCTCTGAACTAAAATCAACCCCTGTTACCTCAACATTATTCCTATCATAATAGGGAAAGTTTGCTCCAGCTCCAATTCCAACCTCCAAGACTTTTCCGTATGCGTTTTTTATTAGTTTATGTCTCCATCGAGCAAGCTTTTGATTCGCACGATTATTTTCATACATCTTTGCCTGTTTATCATATTTTTCGATGAGCTTTTCGTTTTTCACTTTCTCACCCTCTACAAAGTAATTTTGTGCTTAATGATTCTAAACAACGGACTTTCATCTCGAAAGTCTTCCCATTTCAAAGGTGGATGGTAAGTTTCAATACCTTTCTTCCCTTTGGCATAGCGCCCCATAACATCAAATCCATGTTGGCATAGAAATCTTCAGTTTCTTCCAGTAAATTTGTCCAGTGATGGTAATGAAAAATATTCAATGTTGTATTTTCTTCTTTTCTTACATTATATTAACATAATATTCCATTAAAAACTTCACCTTGATTTAGTTCGACATAATCCCTAATTGTCTCATCACAGTCTTGAACATTAATTTTACCTGTAGAAACTTATGTAAGGACTCTCCTACTTTTCTTGAAGGGATGGTTATTCACAAATATTTTGTGATGAATTATATTTTGCACAACTATCGGAACCCCAATACGGCTATTCGCTTGTCACAATGCTAGAGGAAAAAGGAATTCATGTAGAACCAAACATTTGGCTTTGCGATCGCGGACCATTTCGGGGAAATTAAAGCAAAAGATTTAGAGATTGGAATAGAATGGAAGCCATCAGATTTAGCTCCCATTCCCGATGAAAAAAGACAAATCAAGTACTATGAGCCAATAGTGAGTATTACTTTTTATACGTTATTAATCATCATGTTTGTTTTTTCTAATGAATACCTAGGGATCTGGATTTTTCAAGATGGTTTTTCTGATGTGGTTCCGTTTTTAAATAACGAAACATATACTACTTCCTTGTTATTCATTATTCTTATTATGGGTATTGGAATAACAAAAGAAGGCCTTAAGCTCATATACGGTAAGTGGACCTACAAGCTAGTCACTTATATAGCAATAGTTAATGTAATTTCAACTATAGCTGTATTATTTATGATAAATGGAAACGCATTTTGGAACCCTGATTTTCTTCTTGAGCTTACACAAGCAGGTGTAATTACTGAAAATAGTGATGGATATAGAACTGTAAGTATGATTTGGAATCAATCTACATTATGGATTTTAGTTCTTCTAGTCGTAGGATTAATTTGGGAATTAATTGATGGATTGATTAAGGCTAACAAAAAATAAAGTAAGTTGATTATTCTTAATTTGAGCATTATTGATTGTCACTATAGTTAATCTATAATGCTCTTTATTTTTCCGCATTAAAGATCACACCTGGTTGCATAATAGTTACTACCCACGATAAAGTAAAGCTTTTCGCATTATATGGCCATATGAATAATTTCATCAACCCATTCAGCACGTTCTTCAATTCCGATCTTATTACAAAGATTTTGATGAACTCTTTTAAATTCTGGGACTATACTTTTCATAACATTCATAAAGAGTTTATACAAAACAAGACGATCTTTGAGGATCGCCTTGTTTAGATTATTATGATGGTTTAATAAGCTCTAACAAATGCTTTTCCTTTTAACCATACCGATATAGCAATAACCATGCCTATCACTCCAGCGATAAGCAAAATTAACTGGATATCCATTCCTGCTGAAGCTAACGCACTTACAACACCATATGCAATTGGATCAAAACCATTCATCGCTAAGAAGATAATGCTCATCACTCGACCCATGATTCGATTTTCGGTATTTTCTTGAGCTGCTGTAAAAAAAGGGATGAACACAAATGCAATCGAAAATCCGATGAAAAACAATATAGTTGTCAGAAGCATTAAATTAGTTGCAATACTAAAAATAATTAAAAAAAGTAATGAAGCCATAAGTCCCATTAGCGATGTAAAGCCTTTACGCTTCACTTTTACGAAACTCATAATCAACGTGCCAATTACCATACCAACCCCTAAGCTAACCTCCATAAAGCTTAAATTAATCGGTGTTCCACCAAGAAGATCAACTAATAATGGCATAGCAATTTGCAATCCACCAAATACAAAGAAATTTAACGTGATCAACACAATAATCCCTGTTAATAAAAAGGTAGAAGATTTCATATAGGCAATACCTTCACGAAAATCTTCTAATGTGCTTTGATCACCCTTATGCTCTACTGGACCTTCCTTAATAAAAGGTGGAAAAACTATGAGAGCAGATAACAAAACCAATATAGTCGCCACTAAGTAACTAGTCGCTATAGAGCTAGTTTCCATGATTACACCTGCAAGGATTGGACCGATAATAAAAGATATTTGATCTATACCTTGAAAATAAGCATTTGCTTGCTGTAATTGCGATTTTTCCACTACTTTCGGTATCAGTGATGAACTAGCTGGTCCAAAAAATGCATCCAGCATACCAAATACACCTACCGTAACGAATAATAAGACTAGTGTCATCGAGTCACTTGCCACAAGCCAATAAATACAAAAAAGTACTAGTGCTTGCAGCAAGTTAGTACCAAACATAATGGTAGTTTTTTTGTACTTATCTGCCAATACTCCACCAAAAGTAATTAATAGTAAACGTGGCACCGTTGCCGTAATTAAAGCAATTCCCAAAATGCCAGGTGAACTTAATACATTGATGATATACCAAGAGGTCGTTGTCAGAAACATACTAAAGCCAACGATCGCAAAAATACCTGCAACTAACAACAACATATATGTGCGATTTCGAAAGATCGATTGTTTCATTGTCATTTCTCCATTTCTAATTGTTGCTTACTAAATTATCTTATGGTATATAGTAACTATATAGTCAAGACTGGAGTGTTGAGAAAATGACTGACAAAAATATTACATATTTCACAACAGGTGAATTTGCCAAACTTTGCAGAGTAAACAAGCAAACTCTTTTTTATTATGATCAAATTGGTCTTTTATCACCTATCCTTAAAAACGAAAAAGGCTACCGCTATTATTCCATCCACCAATTAGAGTTATTTACCCTCATAACGTTGTTAAAAGATCTGGGCATGTCATTACATGATATTCGTCAATATGTTGAACATAAATCACCAGAAAAATTCTTATCAATTATGCATCAACAGAAAGAAAAAGTAGCGAAACAACGGATGGAAATAGAAATGAAAGAGAATATGATCGATGCACAAATTGAATTAATGAATAAAGCATCAAGTATAGATTTTGATCAAGTTAGTGTTGAACGATTACCGGAACAAACATATTATTTAAGTAAAAATATCGAGAATATTTCAGATGAGGAATTTTTTGAAGTGTTCTCAGACTTTGTTGAGGAATTGTACAAATTATATATTGATACCGGATACCCTATCGGTGGCTTAACTAAACGAGAACACGTGCTGAAGGGTGAGTTTACTAATTATAGTTATTTATATATAAAACAACTTCATTCTCAGAAGGATAACCCATACCTCAAGACTATAAGAGGTGACTTTTTAATCGGATACCATGAAGGGGAAGATAAGAAAATTCACCATACCTATAAACGGCTTTTGTCAGAGATGGAACGATTAAATCTAGAATTAGGAGATTATGTTTTAGAAGAATATGTATATGACACGGTTGTGAAAAACAGTGAGGAGCAATATGTGACAAAGATTATGATGCAGGTGAGACCTAAGGAAGGTATTACATTCTAATTTAAACCTCTCTTGTTATTTGTAATTGCTTGCATTTATTGACAACTCTAATGGGTTATTTGCATTTCTAAGGAGAATAAAAAACACATGAGTTAATAACCCACATGTTTAATCTTAATTCATCTTATTGACCGCTACTTTATAATGCGTATCGTAGCAGATTTTCTCCCTATTACTTTTTCTCAATATGAAATAGAACGTCCTCTCCAGCTACAACATCTTGTTCACTCGCAATATTAGTCATCTCAAATTCTTCGCCATTTAATAAGATAATAGGCGTCACTGTTTTGTAACCTTCCGCTGTAACCGCAGCAATATCAAATGTAGCTAATGGATCTCCTTTCTTTACCTTTTGACCATTCACTACTTGAATATCAAATCCTTTACCATCCAATTCAACTGTATCAAGACCCATGTGAATTAGTATCTCTGCTCCACCATCTGTTTTAAAGCTAATCGCATGTTTTGTCTTAAATACATCCACCACTTCGCCATCTATAGGTGATACAACTTGCTTATCTACAGGCTCAATCGCCACACCCTCACCCATCATTTTTTTGGAAAAGACTTGATCAGGTACTTGGTCTAATGGTATTACTTTTCCTGCCAATGGTGCTATTAAGTCTGTATTTGCTTCTTTCTTCTTAAATAGATTCTTTAACATTGTTTAACTCCTCCATTAGGTCAATATATAGTTACTTCTACCCCAAATTGAGCCAAAATAATCATATAAATGTTGGCGATATTTCTGCATTTATCTTGTGAACAGATAAAAGTTCCCCATTTATAATTCGATAAAATGGGGAACTTAACGCTTATTTATTAATAACTTTTTTCAAATTAACAACATTCTCTTCTGCACTTTCTAAGGGGTCTCCATCGAATTGCTCCTGTTCAATTACATACCAGTTAACACCGACAGATTCTCCTGTTTCCCATAATGTTGCAATGTCTAATGAACCCTTTCCGATCTCAATGCTGCGTTTTTCACCATTTTCTACTGTCATATCTTTAATGTGTAAGGACACAACTAGATCATCATATGCTTTGATCGTTTGTAATGGGTCTACACCGGCATGTGTTGCCCAGTAACAATCCAACTCCATCTTTACATACTCACGATCTGTTTCCTCAAAAAGAATGTCGAAGCCTCTTTTTCCATTACCAAGATCAAAGAATTCCATATTATGATTGTGATAAGCAAAAGTGAATCCAGCTTCGGAGCATTTTCGTCCAATCTCATTTAATTCTTCTGCGGCACGGTAATAGGCACCTTCATCAGTTCTCAGTTCTTCCGGTAATATCGGACAAATAATTAAATTATTACCAATTGTTTTATTATAGGTTAATGAAGCTTCTAGTTGATCACCTGTTAAACTGTCAAAAGGCATATGACTTCCGGCAGCAACTAAACCAGATTCATCCATTACTTGCTTTAATTCATTTGCAGGTGTATCAAAAAATCCAGCGAACTGTACGGCCTCATAACCCATTTCACCTAATTTACGTAAAGTACCTAAAAAATCTTTTGAAGTATGATCACGTACTGAATATAATTGAATCGCAATTTTCCCCATGTAAAATGCCTCCTTAAAGATATACGGCTTTACCAGTTTCAGCTGATTGATAAAGTCCGTCGATTATTTTTTGAATGTTTGTTCCTTGTTTTGCATATCGATCTGTTATATTACCTTCGATACAATCAGCTACGAAAGCATGGATTTCTGTTTGGTGAGCGTTGATTTCTGGTAAATAAGCTGGTGTTATGTCAATTAATGTATCGTGTTTCTCCTGATACATTTTTAATGGAAAAATATCTGCACCGCCTTTATTCCCCATTAAGGAAACCTGCATCGTATCGCGTTTTTCCACATTGGCTGCAAAAGCTGATTCCAGAACTAATGATGCACCATTTTTAAAAGTAATCATCCCTATCGCCATATCCTCGACCGTGTAGTTCTGATAATCCCATTCACCTAATAATCCCACGCCTTTCTTTGTGCCTAGTTGTTGATGTGTCTGCCCAAGAACAACTGCAGGCTCTGGATAGCCCATTAAATACAATGCAGTATCTAACATATGAACACCAATATCAATTAATGGTCCACCACCTTGCAATTCTTTATTGGTAAACACACCCCAACCTGGGATACCACGACGTCTGATTGCCTGCACTCGCCCAGAGTAGATTTCACCAAACTCACCTGCATCAATAAATCGTTTAGCTGCTTGTGTCTCAGATTGAAAGCGATAATGGAACCCATACATCAACAATTTACCTGATTTAACCGCAGCATCCTCCATTTCCTTTGCTTCTTCCTGATTCATCGCTGGTGGTTTTTCACATAAGACATGACAGCCTGCCTCTAATGCGGCAATCGCTGCATCCTTATGAAATTTATTTGGTACACACACACTGACAGCATCGATCTCTGTTTCCGTAAGCATTGATTGATAATTATCATATACCGATGCAATCCCATGTTCCCTTGCTACTGCTTTGGCTTTATCATATGCTACATCAGCAATAGCGACAATTTCTACTTGTTCTGGTACTTTTCGATATGCAGGGATATGAACATCTGTCGCAATACCTCCTGCACCTATTAAAGCAACTTTTAATTTTGTCATCAGTGACTTCCTTTCCTTATGCCCACCACATCTCTGCTGGGCTTTCTTTAATATTAACTGCCTTTAAGCTATCTACAGCACGAGCAAATCCCTCATCAATCGACATTAACGGGTCTTCATGCTCAATACTCACCACATAATCATAACCATAAGTTCTTAGCGCACTAATCATCTTGGACCATTCTTCTAAGCTGTGACCACATCCGACAGAACGGAAATTCCATGCTCTGGTTTGAATGTTACCATATGGTTGCATATCTGTAAGACCATACATATTGACGTTATCCTGATCAATGTAAGTATCTTTTGCATGGAAATGGTGAATCGCATTTTCTTTTCCTAAAATCTTAATCGCTGCAACTGGATCGATTCCTTGCCACCATAAATGACTTGGATCCAAGTTAGCTCCAATCGCTGGGCTTGTTTTTTCACGAAGCTTCAGCATCGTGTATGGTGTGTGTACTAAAAACCCTGCATGTAATTCAATACCAATTTTAACGTTATGTTGTTCAGCCAGTTCACCAATTTCTTTCCAGTATGGGACCAACTTTTCTTCCCATTGCCATTTCAGAACATCTGCATATTCTGTTGGCCACGGTGCGACAGGCCAGTTTGGTGCTTTAGCGTTTTCTTGGTCTCCAGGAGTTCCCGAAAAACAGTTGACAACCGGTACACCAGAAATGCCCGCTAGTTCAATTGTTTTTCGAAGAATTTGGTCACTTTCTTCAGCAAATTGCTTATCAGGGGTTAACGGATTTCCATGGCAACTAAAGGCACTTATCGTTAAGTTTCTGTCTTTTACCGTTTGCAAATATTGCTCGCGTTTTGCTTCATCCCTGAGCAATTCATCCACCTTACAATGTGCATCACCAGGATAGCCACCGGTCCCGATTTCTACTGCATCTAAACCGTTTGCTTTCACATGATCCAGCATTTCTTCAAAGTTTTTATCAGAAAATAGTACAGTAAATACGCCAAGCTTCATTACTTTCTCCTCCTAATCTATAACGAGATATTTTTCTTCGTTTCGTTTGCATCCAGAGCTGCTAATATAATTTTTAATGATTTTAATCCTTCTTCACCATCAATTAATGGTTTTGTATCATTCTGAACACTATTCACAAAATGATCGATTACACCTGATGATGTTTGACCACCACTCTCATTTGTTTGAATTTGACCAAGTTCATAATTTACTGTTGAACCATCCGTATATGTCGCTATCAGACTGTATGAAGGATCATCTTCAAGACGAAGCATACCTTTCTCTCCATAAATAACCGTAGAGTTATCCTCACCTGCTCCATATGCCCAACTAGCTGTTAAGGTACCAATAATTCCGTCCTCACTTCGTAAAATAGTTACAGCCTGATCATCAACATCACTATTCTCTTTTGCTGATGATTCGACCATTGCTGCCACCTCAGTAAATTCCGTACCTAAAATATAACGAATCAAATCTGCCTTATGAACACCAAGGTCTCCTAACGCACCAATAAATGCTTCTTCTTTTCGGAAAAACCAACTCTCTTTTCCATCGATACTCCAACCTTCTGGCCCACCATGGCCAAACGTTGTACGGAAACTGTAGACTTTTCCTATTTCCCCATTTGCAATTAACTGCTTCGCCTTCTCATGACTAGGGACAAAACGCTGATTATGGGCAATCATTAATTTTTTCCCTGCATTATTGCTAGCTTCGATCATTCGTTCTGCCTCTTCTTGTGATGTCGCCATTGGCTTTTCACATAAAACATGCTTTCCCTGTTCTGCAGCAAATACCGAAACAGGAGCATGTAAATAGTTTGGTAAACAAACACTGACAAGGTCAGCTCCAGATTCTGTAATCGCTTGCTTATAATCGGTATAAGCCTCTGCTCGGTATTTTGATGCTGCTTGCTTAGCACGTTCCTCATTAATATCGCAAACTGCTACAATCTCGACATCAGCGTTTGCTTGATATTCTGGTAAATGACGGTGAATCGCAATACTTCCACAACCAATAACTGCTACTTTTAATTTATTCATCATTCATTTCTCCCTTTACTATTTTGTTTTATGATGGTGCTAAACATCCTGTAAGATCTCGCTTCCATCTTCAAGTAACACATGGACGCTAAGCGGGGGTTAGTACCTGCTAACACCCTCGCTTCGCTAATGATCAGTAGGGTTCAAAAAAACTGATCATCGTCTCACTTTTATTTCTTCTAATGGTTGAGCGTTTCCATAACTGGCGTACTCTCGAGTGGTCGGTTGAGCCCATCTTACAGCATTTTTAATCACTTGTTGAATATCTTTCTGATAATAGGTAGGATATGTTTCGTGACCTGGACGGAAATAAAACACCTTTCCATGACCTCTGCGATATGTACAACCGGAACGAAAAACCTCGCCACCTTCAAACCAACTGACCAGTACTAATTCGTCCGGCGCAGGAATATCAAAATGCTCGCCATACATTTCTTCTTTTTCTAATTCAATAAATTCCCCTATACCTTCTACAATCGGGTGAGATGGGTTAACCACCCACATTCTTTCTCTTTCGTCTGCTTCCCGCCATTTTAAGTCACAGCTAGTTCCCATTAATTTCTTGAAAATTTTTGAGAAATGACCGGAGTGAAGGACAATTAAACCCATTCCTTCCAAAACACGTTTGTGCACTTTCTCGACGATTTCATCTGCAACTTCATGATGAGCTAAATGTCCCCACCACAACATCACATCGGTCTTTGCCAATTTTTCATCGGTAATCCCATGATCTGGTTCATCTAATGTTGCGGTTTCAACGTGAATATCATCCGTTTGTAAAAAATCTTTAATCGCTCCATGAATCCCATGTGGATAAATCTTAGCAACTTCTTCATGCTGCTGTTCATGTCTGTATTCGTTCCATATCAATACGTTCATCCAACTACACCTCACCTTTCGTATTTGCGTAAAGTAAAAGAGCATATCCTCCTTATGATCTAGAGAGAGATATTCTTGTCACCCTTTTCATTTGTAATATAACTTAGAAATTATCTTAAATGATGAGGTGCATTTTGAACATAAATGATATAATCAAAACATGAACTATTTTGCTATTAATCCATTAATTGTTGACGAGTCTTTTTATAACTAGAAAGTAAAATCAACGTTCGACTTTCTTCTTTTCCAAAATGCACATAAACGAGGTGTTCTTATGAAAATAGGTTTTTGCGGTTATTCTTATCATCAAGATCGTTATCATACTTCACACCAATCACGTTATGCTTCCTATTTATTTCGATTACAAGCAGAAGGAAGATCACAAGTGAAGGTTAATGACGAGATAAGACATGCTGAGAAAGGTGATTTGTTGATTATCAAGCCTGGCGAGAATTATGAATTATACGTAGAAGAAGGACAACAAAGCGGTGATTTTCATTTATATTGCGAGGGGGAATCCATTGACAACCTCTTCAAGAATGCGCCGACTTTCACCAAAATCTCCAATGATGAAGCAGTATTGGATTTATGGCACCATCTTATCATTGAAGAAAGGAGGCCAAAAAAAGAAAGAAACAGTGAACTTACTTATTTTTTAGTCAGTGCACTGTGTGTTGCTTTACAAAGGGCAATTGATAAAAAAGCAAATGACGTATATCGACCATATGTTGTAACAAAAATGATGCGGTTTATTGAAGAAAACGCGACAAAACAAGGCTTCAAGGTAGAAGACATAGCGAATCATTGCAATCTTAGTGTATCAAGGTGCGTCCATTTATTTAAAGAGCATGTGAACCAAACGTTAATTGAGTACGCTCAATCGATCCGAGTATCTGCTGCGATAAACCAAATGAAATATACCACCATGACACTCGAAAATATAGCGCAAAATTGCGGATTTGGTTCATACTCTTATTTTCATCGCGTTTTCAAAAAGTATTATCATGTTTCACCTAGAGCATATCGTGAAAAAATGTAAAAGTACCTAGCCAGTCATCTCAGAGAGTAATTGTAAAAGCTCCACACGACTCTTAATTTTTAACTTTTTATAAATCAGTGACAGGTAATTTTTGACCGTTCCCTCACTAATACCTAATTGATCAGCAATCATACGGTTTGTCCAACCTTTTTTAATTAATTGAATAATTTGTAATTCACGGTGATTCAAATCTTTATGCTGATTAAATTGTTCTTTAATATAATGAAAGGAGCTTTCTCGTTCAATTTTTAATAATGCTTCTAAGCGTTGAGAAAAATATTGAACTAAACTTTGTGGAGCAACAAACTTACCATCAATAATAAATCGGAGGGTTTCCTTGAATTCGTCCAAGCCTGAGCTTTTCAAAATATACCCATCTGCTGAAACAGATAATACTGTTTCGATTGATTCTTCATCATCATATGCAGATAACAAAACAACCTTAATGTTTGGATACAATTCCTTTAACCGTTTAGCACATTCCAAGCCATTCATAATTGGCATATGAATATCTAATAAAACTAAATAGGGACAAACTTCCTTCTCCTTTATAAAGTTGATGACTTCCTGTCCATTTTTTAATGTACCAATTACCTGAAATTCTTCCATGTCTTCTACAAAATTCGTAATCATATCACGAAAAAGTGTTTGTGACTCTGCCACCACTACTGTGTGCTTTGTCATACTATATTCCTCCTCTAATAAGCGAATTTATCAATATGGATTCGTCATTCTATTACTTATACTCCCAGCACTTAATTATAACGCATTTTTTATTCGTTTTAAAGAACAACAATAATTTCACCTTTCTATTTCTCCTTACCAACAATGAAATGATAAGTTTATGAAAGTGAGCTTAACTATCTCTATACATTTTAAAAGATTGTAATACTTTTTCGATACGGCACCATTCGTTCCCTGAGGATAAATTTTCAATATGAATGATTGGCTTCTGCATTACTTCTGCTTCAAACTCTATCGAAGCATTTCTATTCCATTCCACATAAATATCCGCTTTCTCCAAATAACCAAAAACATTGGCTAATTCACCAATAAATACAACATTTTCCTCCATATGATAATCTTGAATGTAGCTATGGAGCATTGTTTCATTTGGATTAACGCCATAAAAATACCACTTAAAGTTGGTCTCTTCTTTAAGTAAAATTTTAGATATACGAATAAATCCCTCCATAATATTTTTGTTTGTTAGACTATTGGCCGACAAAATCGACAAAAATTGCTGACGGTAAAGTTTTGCATTATCTAACTTCATGACGCGGAAAAGCGTTTCCTTATAATATGGATCTTCATAATACCTAACATTAGAAAGATTTATCTTCAGCTCACTATACATCGAGTGAGAAGCAGTATAAATGATATCTTGTTTTTGTATCTGCTCACTCACAGGAACTACTGCCTCCTTAAACTGTCTGACAGGAAAGTAGTAGATTTTCCTTTCCGCTTGCACCTTATCTCTTAAATAAAATGCCGGAATACCCGGAGACAAACTAATTGCCTTATGATAAAAAGTATTACTTTCCATCAGTTCCTTACTGATATAGGACCAATATAAACGAACTATCGATGGAAAATTATAATAAGCTTTTCGAATATGTAATGGTACAGGACGAGACTGTAACATGAAATTCCAGCTCTTAGCCGACCGGAAACCATCACTGTCTTTCACTATCATCTGAGTGATAGCTGGCAATAAATGGGCTTTTATCTTAAGGCGGTAAATGAATAAAGGATGTTGCTCTGTTAATTTGACATATATTTCGGTATCAGGTTCCAA
The DNA here is from genome assembly GCF_052063305.1 of Gracilibacillus sp. HCP3S3_G5_2. NCBI lineage: Bacteria > Bacillati > Bacillota > Bacilli > Caryophanales > Bacillaceae > Gracilibacillus > Gracilibacillus sp. HCP3S3_G5_2. The sequence goes on from NZ_JBQHXU010000010.1 coordinate 203,788, forward strand.
ATGACGATGGATAAGGTATATTAAATGTTCCAGCGATAATCCAGGATCAAATGGATCTATGATAAATAACACCTTTTTCATTCAGCCATCACCTCTCTCCATCCTATTCTTCACAAATAGGGTCAAACCTTATAGAAGAATAGAAGATTTGTAGATTTTTTGAGTTTTTATAAGCTTCTCTTGTATTTTTCCCCATCTTGCAGGTTCTTCCATTTAATAAATTCAAAAACAATTCGATATTGATCTAGATCTTTTCTTGGAATCCCCAAGAATGTCAGGTTATTAATAAATGCACTCCATTCATGATCTTTTATAAATATTTGGTCTTTTTCTCCTAATAATGTTACTACCTCGACATCTAATACTTCTGCTATTTTTTCTACGATTTGTATCGATGGGTTATCATTTAAATTACGTTCGATATTACTTAAGTATGATTTGGACACATCTGCTCTTTCCGACAATTCAGATAAAGTTAGATTTTTACTTTTTCTGATGCGATGTATGTTAGACCCTATCATTTATCAAACCTCTAATCCAATCTATTTTCGTTTCCTTTTTGGTTGGAAAGTATGCTCATTCAAATACCATCATCTCTGAGTTGCAGATATTTTTGCTCTGTTTGTTGGGCTACTTGTTCGACGTCATAGCCTTTTTTAAATAAAATATCGGGCTCAACCGGATGCCGATATTTATGGTGATAAGCATCATACATCGCATCCAGCCATTTAATTTTATTATCTAAGGAAATGAACTGTATTAACCCTGCTCCTAAATCCACTTCCTTCGGTATTGAGTCTGAGACAATAATCGGCAATCCTGATCCTTGTGCTTCTACCAAGGTTAATGGTAATCCCTCATGTAATGACGGGAATACAAGTAGATCAAATACTTGTAGCCATTTTTCTATACCCTCTGTATCCCCTAATAGAATGACATGATCTTGAATATTATACTGCCTGATTTGTGCTTTAATCTGTTCTTTTAATGGGCCATCACCAACTAATAGCAGTTTTGACTTCGGAAATTTCCTACGAAAGCCAACAAATAATTCAATTAGATATTGATGGTTTTTTTGAATGGAAAATCTTCCAATGTGGCCGATGACATATTCCTTCTCACTGATTTGCAACTCTTTTCTTCCCTGTTCCCTAAGTGAATGTGAATAACAGAAGTGTTCAAGCTCGATAGCTTTAAACATAATTTCTGCATGCTTTGAATTGCTTTTGAATAACCATTCAGCTGCTTCACGAGAGCAAGCAAAGTAATGGGTAGCATACATTGGAATAAATCCACCGGCAATATTTTTTAAGCATTTTTCTATGGGTGTACCATCACTTTTGATGTTATGACTATGCGCAACTCTGACTGGAATTCCCACTCTTTTTGCAGCTTTTAACGGAAAGACACTCATTTGATCTATATGCGAATGCACAACTATGTAAAACCGATGTCCTTTAAAAAAATTTCGTAAGGCTTTTTGATATCCTTGAATTCCAGCTTCACTAATTGACGGAATGCGATATATATGACCACCCAAACGATGGATCTCCTCGTCATATTCTCCCTGTTCATTTGTTAAAAAATCAAATTGTATTTTCTTGCGATCTAATTTACGATACACGTTCATTATCATCGCACTTGCTTCATGATGATGCATACTGTATACAACATGCAAAATCCTTAGTGCACTTTCCAATTTCGTTCCTCCTCTGTTCCAACCTCTTTTTTCATTATAACGAACAACGGTATGTAAAGTTGTCGACAAGAAAGATCAAATGTGCTTTTTCATCTTAAAAGGTCGTTAAATTCAACATTTTTCTTGTTTAAAAGTGGCAGTTGTCCTTATTTTTATTCATTATAGAGAACATCATAACTATATTCTCATGATTCAGAAAGGTTGTCAACTATTATCATGGTCACATTCTTTTCGATCAAATAATAAGAGGCTGGGGCAAAAGAAATGAATAATCAAAAAAATCCAAACGATTATTCAAACAGACCTTGAAATCGTTTGGATTTGCCTATTTATTAGGGACATTTTACGCACTAACTTATGTTGCTTCGTAGTAATTCTTGAGAGGCTAAAATTGCATAACAATCGCTCCGGCTGTCGACTTTCCTTTTCATGGGTTTTTGCGCATCAGAAAGCGAAACGATCAGCCAGAGCGGATGCTTTGCACTCGATATCATAAAACGTAAGTTAGTGAAAAGTAGTATCCCTATATTGCGCAATAATACGTATTGCATCATTCGTATTGGATGTGAAGAAAATAGGGTATGTCCCAATCTCTTACAGCAATTTATTACCATTGTTAATCCGGTAAAAACTTCACTAATGGAAGTTCCCATTATTAGTCTTCCATCATTTTTCTCCTGTCATTTTCTTCTGTCAGGAAATTAATGAAAGTTTGTAAGCCCATCTTTGGTTGTGATTTAATTAAAGAAATATAATCTCTTTTTTTGTGTTCATTGAGGATGTCACTTTTCTCTATTCTTGTTACCATATGTTCCATCTCTAATTTTTTAATTTCTTTCTTAATGTGTTTTGACTCCTTATATAGTGCCATACCAACAGCTGCCATTAGTGCATAGACTATCCCAACGGCAACCATTCCATTGGAAAAGCCACCAAAAAACAAGAAAAAGATTAAGTTAAAAACCGAGATAAACAATAAGGGAATAGCAAACATCATATATTTAGCATTTTTCTTAATTAAAGGATTTATTTTATTAAACAATTTTTCTAATTCACTTTTCATAAATGTTGGTAAGTTATTGGTAAAAAATGAAACCATATCGATAACCTCCTTAATAGAGTTATACCCTATTTTTAGATAAGAAAAACCTACACCTTCAAAATTGGTATAGGAATAAAGAATCTTATCTTACTATACTACTATTATATGTTCTATGACCTTAGAACGTCAAAATCTTTGCTTTATCGAAAGGGTATATCTTACACTATATCCATGGAGATCATGTGATAAAGGAAAACGACAAACTTTTATTGGAGGTAACATCATGAGATTCGCTTTTATTTCTGATATTCACGGAAACGCGGTAGCTTTAGAAAAAGTGCTAGATGATATCGAGAAAAAACAAGTTGATCGTATCATTGTCCTAGGTGATATCGCTTATCGAGGACCTGAACCATCCAAGTCAGTAAATATCATTCGTGGACTAAACACAGATGTTATCAAAGGAAATGCCGATGAATGGGTTGTCAGAGGTGTCCGGGAAGGTGAAGTCCCAAACCAGGCATTGGAGACAATGCAGCAAGAACAAAAGTGGATTAAAAAACAACTGAATGAAGAGCAACTTTCCTATTTGGAATCACTACCGACAGAATTAACTTTAGAACAAGATGGTATCCGCATGCATGCTTTCCATGCGACTCCTGACAGTTTATTTGATGTTATCTTACCTAATGCATCAGATCATGACCTATTGAAACAACTGACAACAAAAGAAGATGCTGACATTTATTTATATGGGCATATTCACAAAGCATATCAACGGACAGTAGAAGGTAAAACCATCATCAATTCAGGTAGTATCGGTTTACCTTTTGACGGGATTTCCAAAGCTTCCTATTGCCTTGTTGATATTATAGGTGGACAAGTTCAAACAAGTCATGTACGTGTTCCATACGATTTGGATAAAGTATGCAAGCAATATCAGGATTTTGACTATCCAAACATAGAAATGATGCAGAATATTATCCGCTCCGGTCGTAACTAATAAGGAAATAATCTATGCCTCTCGCAAGATAGAGATGTCTGTTCACGAGAATTCTCGTTTTATCTCGCGAACAGGCGTAGTTATCTTGCGAAGAGAAGCACATATCTTGTGAACACTATCTATCTTTCTTCTGCATTAACCGTAAGGCATTTAACACAACCAAGAGTGTCGCTCCCATATCTGCGAATATTGCGATCCACAACGTTAACCAGCCAGGTATGACTAGTAAGAGGGCCACTACTTTTAATAATAACGATAAGAAAATGTTTTCTTTTATTATGCGTAACGTACGCTTACTTAACTGGATCGAATCAGGAATTTTAGAGATGTCATCTCCCATTAAAGCAATATCTGCTGTTTCCAAGGCGACATCGGTACCTGCTCCCCCCATCGCAATACCTACATTTGCTTCAGCTAATGCAGGCGCATCATTAATACCGTCACCAACCATCGCCACACGATAAGACTGTTTTAATTGCCTAATATACGATAGTTTCTCCTCTGGAAAAAGCTCTGCTTTTACATCAGAGACTCCCGTTTTCTCTCCGATTTCGTTGGCTACATTGGCTACATCACCAGTCAGCATTACTGTTTTAGCTATACCTAACTGGTGGAGTTTTTCTATATGCCGTCTAATTTCTGGTCTTGGCTGATCAGAAACCTTTATATACCCGATTATTTCATCATCAGTACCGACATATAATGTGGTATCACCTGACACTACTGGAAGCTCACTAGCTTCAAATAGCTTGGCATTCCCAATTTTATAACGCACACCATTGACGAGAGCTGTAATTCCTTTTCCGGTAAGAGATTGAAATTGTGTTACCTCCGGTAAGGATAATTTCTGTGTTTTCTTTTGAATAGCACGTGCCACTGGATGCTCTGAATAGCTTTCCATTGCACCTGCTATTTGTAAAAGTTCTTCTTCCGAACCACGAATAGCCTTCACTTCTGTTACAACTGGCTTACCAAGTGTAATAGTACCGGTTTTATCAAATGCGACAGTATCAATGCTTGCCAACTGCTCTAGATGAACACCACCTTTTATCAATACACCATTTCGAGCCGCATTGCCGATCGCTGTTACAATTGCAACAGGGGTTGAAATCACCAATGCACAAGGGCAGCCGACAACTAATACAGCTAAACCATTATAGATCCATGTCTCCCATTCCCCACCAAATGCAGGTGGTATAACACTCACAAGTAAAGCTAGTACCATAATAGCGGGAGTGTAGTATTTGGCAAAACGGTCTACAAATTGCTGAGTAGGTGCTTTATTAGCTTGGGCTTCTTCAACTAAGTGAATAATTTTAGCAATTGTTGTGTCCTCACTTGATTTAGTTACTTCGACTACTAGAGCTCCTTCTTCATTTACCGATCCTGCATAAACAGTAGCTCCTTTCCCTTTCTCTATTGGAACAGATTCACCTGTGATTGCCGACTGATTAACAAAGGACCGTCCATCTTTGACGATACCGTCCATAGCTATCTTTTCACCTGGCTTTACAATCATAGTATCGCCGATTTGCACTTCTTCTACATCTATCTCTATTAATTGACTTCCTCGTTTTACTGTCGCACGACTAGGTGCAACTTCCATTAATGATTGGATCGAATTGCGTGCCTTATCCATTGAATAGCTTTCTAGTGCCTCACTTAAAGCAAACAGAAATACAACTACGGCAGCCTCTGCCCATTCACCAATAATCGCTGCGCCAATTACAGCAATCGTCATTAAGGTTTTCATATCGAAATGGAGCTTTAACAAATTTTTGCTTCCCGTTTTGATTAACTCATAGCCACCAATAGCAATTGCTAGTAGGAATGTGCCAATCGTTACAACGTGATGTTCCCCTATTTGAAAATATAAAGCATAACCAATGATGACAAATAATAAAGAAAGAAAAGTTAACTGATTTTCTCTTTTTCGATAAAAAGGAATCGTTGGTGCTTTCATTTTTTCTGGATACACTTTAATATGATCGAACGCACCTGCTTGTTCCAGTTGTTCGATCGTTGCTTCCCCATAAATGGTTAATTTGGCAGCAGAAAAATTGATGTGTACATCTTGAACGCTTTCCATGTTACGGATGTTTTTCTCGAATGTAGCAGCACAATTTGTACACGATAAACCTTGCAGTCGAAATACTTGTTTATCAGCCAACTTGTACACCTTCCTCTGCATGTGCCTTTGCAATCGTAACAAGTTGACGAACATGATCATCTTTTAGGGAATAGAAGACAAGCTTTCCTTCCTTACGGTATTTTGCCAACCCCATATTGCGAAGCATTCGCAGATGATGGGAGGCAGTTGCAGTAGAAGATCCAATGATATTGGCTACATCACAAACACATAATTCTTTCTCTAAAGTTAGGGCATAGGTTATTTTCAAACGTGTTGCATCTGATAATGCTTTAAAAATCATTTCTACACCTGTTACTTTTTCTATTTCTGGTTGTATTCGCGCTACAACCGCTTCATCATAACAATATGTTTCACACTTCATCCAAGACACCTCATTCAAATATTCATTTGATTATTTGAATATAGTATATGATAGAAAGTAGTAATTGTCACTACTTATGCACTTTGCTAATTAGACGGAGTGCTACTCTTTGACAAGCTTGCTCTTCTCCAATATTTTAACCGTTCATTCGGAATTAGATACTAACTTACAGAAAATAAAGGGGGACTATTTTCTGTAAGTTTAGCACCGTGATAAACACGGTATTACTTTCACATACTGCCTTCTTCACTATACCCTGAAAGGTGACCTTTCTGATTATAACCTTTTATTTGCCATATTTCTTCGACATTTTCAATATGGCTGATCCCTCCATTCACAAGTCGGGTCTTGCCTGAACCGATTTTCCCATCAGAAAAATGAGCTAAAATCGCATTGATCACAGCACCATGGGCTACAAGTAATACTTTCTTTCCTTTATGTATGTCATGGATCTTCTGGATTCCATCTACTAGACGTTCTCTAAGTACTTCATTACTTTCTTGATTTGGATAAATTCCATCAGGGAATGCCTTCATCCGTTCGATTACTGTCATTCCTTCAGCCTCGCCAAATCCTCTTTCTCGAAAATCACCCATTTCTATCAAAGGCAAGTCGAGATATTTATTAATGATGGTAGCTGTTTCCTTTGCTCGTTGTAAAGGACTGGTAATCAGCACATCCCATTCGTTATCTTGTAAATAGCGTCCACATTCATTTGCTTGTGAACGACCATTATTATTTAAAGGGATATCTGTCTGTCCCTGAATTTTCCCAAGAGCGTTCCAATCTGTTTCCCCATGTCTAACAAAGCAAATGGATGTCATGCCAAACTCTCCTTTATTTTTTATCACGGCGCTAACCGTCCTAAACTCTGCAACTAATGGAAGTCTCCCCTCATATCGTAGCCAGTCTCTTGATAAAATACTTCCAAAAACTGTTCCATGAAGCGATGTCTTTCTTCGGCTAATTGATAACCTGTTCTCGTGTTCATTAAATCTTTTAATTTTAATAATTTTTCATAGAAATGATGGATGGCACTTGAATTACCATGACGATATTCTTCTTGTGTCATCTGATCTCGCACTTCTAAACTAGGATCATAGATTAGCTGTCCTTTTTTACCAGCATAGACAAAACATCGTGCGATCCCAATAGCCCCAATCGCATCCAACCTGTCTGCATCCTGAACAACTTGTCCTTCGATTGTTTCAAGTGGATTACCATTACCCCCTTAAATGAAATATGTTGAATGATCGATAAAATATGTTCGGTATCATGTTGCGCTACCCCATGTTGATCAAGCCACTCTCTAATAACTATTATTCCTTGCTCTTCACTTTCTACAACTTTATCATCTGCTAAATCATGTAATAAAGCCGCTAATGTTACGATAAAAAGATCTGCCTTCTCTTTCTCGGCAAGCTGTTTAGCTTTAGTGGTTACACGTTCAATATGATACCAGTCATGACCAGATCCCTCACCTAACAATTTCTTGCGTACCATTTCTTCTGTCAGATTGATGACAGTTTGCTGCTCCATTAGATTACCCTCCTAAAATAAGATTTCGAGTGAAGCTTTCTCCCAGTCTTTTGGGAGTTATGTGCCCATAGAAACAGAAGTAAACACTCAACAAAATGCAAACGGATAAAAATAAATCGATCTTGCCTTTTCTTGCTAATAGATAAAAAACCACAACAAAAATGCTGTGGTTAGCTTAATCCTGGAAAGCCTTGCTGTTTCAAGACATCATAAACAATAATTGCTGCTGTATTCGATAAATTCAAGGAGCGCACCTTATCTGTCATATGGATGCGAAGGCACCGATCTTCCTTACCTTCCAAAAGCTCTTTTGGAATTCCATTCGTTTCACGCCCAAAAACAAAAAATAGATCTTTATCACTGTCACTAAAATCAAAATCAGTATAATGTTTCGTGCCAAAATTTTCAATATAATAAAACTCACCATTAGGGAATGTTTCATATAGTTCATCCAACGAATCATAATAATTGATCGAAACATCATGCCAATAGTCTAATCCAGCTCGACGTAACATTTTATCATCCGTTGAAAAACCAAGTGGCCGGATTAAGTGTAAATGCACATTTGTTGCCAAACAAGTTCTTGCAATATTTCCTGTGTTTGCAGGAATCTCTGGTTGATATAAAACGACATGGACTGCCAATGAATTTCACCTCTAATATTGCTTATTAACCTAGTTATTATATCATAATCATTATCAAGGTGCTAACTGTCCACCATACCCCACTTCATATTGAAGAATATCTGTTCAAGCTCCCACAGATTGAAATCTCACTTTATCTTTGGCATCCTGTTCTTAGCCTATTCGAAAAAAACGATAATCGCAGTCCGGTGTCCATGCTGCTGAATCTTCATATGTCCAATATCGGTGACGACTGTTATTTGTATGGGCGTTCACTAACGGCATATTTTGACTGTCTTTGGCAACAACAATGGTTGTATGATCCCATCTTCCATCTCCTTGAAAATCATAACAAATGACATCGCCAGGCAAAAGATTTTCCGGATTATCTAACTCTTTTCCCTTCAAGCCAGTTGTCGCCCCACTTAAATACCATCTAAATGCATTTGCTACCGACCAGCTGAAACTCCAATTATCTCCTTGATACCACCAACCTTTCGACCGGTTCGGAGCACCATGCATTGGTGCTCCCCCTGCTCTTAAACATTGTGAAATATAATTCGTACAATCATTATCTTCAAAAAAACGATAGGCAGGGTTTGCATCATTCCACCATCGTTCTGCATATTGAACGGCTGCTCTCCTGTCATAATCAAAGCGAACCGGATTTTGATCCGCTTCTACCTTTTCTGGTTTTAATGTTGTCCGAAATGTCATCTCGTTATCTTCTATTAATTTCTCATTTTCTACTATAGCAATGTGATACTCTATCCCTTCTTCATGATAAAAATTGTCCTGATCCTCAATAAACAGTTTGAGATACAATTGATACGGAATTTCTGTTTGTTTAGCATTTTCTCTTATGCCTTGTTTTTTTCCTATTATGTCAATATGTTTGATTTTTTTACCATATTTCATATGAAGCTGTTGTTTTTTACGCAGTTTGTTATGCCAATTATCCTTCCAATAGCTTCTGATTAACTGCCATTCTGTCATGTAATCCCCTCCTGTTTTCCATTTATATTCAATAATCTTGCAATTAGTCTCACAATAATGTAATATATAATTAACATTTGTAATATATATATTACATAAGAGGAGGCATTATGAAAAACCAAGTTAAAATCACACGGGTGATGTTAAATATTACACAGGGAGAACTAGCTAAACAAGTTGGAGTAACACGGCAAACAATCGGATTAATTGAAAAGGGTGAATATAATCCCACGCTTCAATTATGTATTGCCATTGCCAAAGCATTAAATAAAACTTTGGATGATTTGTTTTGGGAGGTAGAGGAAGAATGAAAACATGGATATCTTTTTTATTACCAAATGATGAATACAAAGAAAGAAGACTACTCTATTTTTATGCAGAAGGAGCGATTCTTCTAGTCATTTCCCTTCTGCTAGCATTCATTTTTGCTAATTACATTGTCTTGGACTTTCAACTATTTATCTTAATTGCTTTAGGAATATATGGACTTTATGTAATGATCCGCTATTCTCTTTCGGGAATGGAATATACAGAAGTTGATAACCAAAAAGCTTATAAAAGGGAATTAAAAGTGCTTTCTATCAAAACGACCAGCTTCGTCATCATCTTCTTTTCCCTTTATTTACTTTTTGTTGAATTTCCTAATGAACTTAGGGACTTATATAATCTGATAGGACTGTTGTGTCTGGTTTCCCTATTATGGTTTATGATTGGTTTTATCTCATTAAAATCTTCCTACCAAAAAAACAAGAAACTAGTTGATTGAGTTTACACCAAGATGTCAATTTATCAAGAAAATTTCAAAAAAATTACTATATTTTAACTAGATTACTATTTAATTAAGTATCGCTTTTATACGATTATTTGGTTTTCTTCCTGGGTATAAGTGTTATGAACACACTTTAAGGAGGAATGGGAAATGAAGAAAAAAATATTATCAATGATTGGAATTTCTGTATTAACTGTAGGTGGTTTAACTGCTTGTGGCGGGGAGGAAGAACCAGCTCCTGGTGAAGAAGCACCAATGGAAGAACCGGCTCCAACAACACCAGAAGAAGAACCAGCTCCAACGCCAGAGGAAGATCCAGCTACTGAAGAGGAAGCTCCAATGGATGAAGAAGCGCCTGCAGATGAAGAGGCTCCAACTGAAGAAGGTATCGATGGTGGAGAAGAAAACACAGAAGGCGACGTTGAATTAGAATAATATCGATAGATGCAAAAGGTAAGCGAGTAGTCGCTTACCTTTTTAATTTATATATCCCACTTCTCTTCAACAATTACATCATATTCTAGGTAAAACACTCTTTTACAAACAGCCATTATAACTCTATTATTCTTTCGATAAGTAGGATCTTTCTTCTATTAAGCAAATGTTAAAAATATTAATTTTAGTTAATATATGGTATTTTTAGTTGTGTTTATCCATATTGATTTTTAGAATGGACATTGAAGGAGGGATAATTGATGAAAAAGAAATGGCTTTCTCTTTTAGCTGTTGCTTTCTTAGCATTTGGTACACTGACTGCATGTGCTAACGAAGAGGAAAGTGACACTGAAGACCAAACAGAAGAAACTACTGAGACAACTGAAGAAGAAACAGAATAAAAAAACTTATAAAGGCAGAAGTAGATCAAGCTTCTGCCTTCTCTAAAGCCAATAAATATTCTTTTTTATCCAAGCCTCCACCATAGCCGACCAGCTTTCCATTTTTTCCAATTACTCGATGGCAGGGAATAATGATAGAAATCGGATTTTTGTTATTAGCACCTCCAACCGCACGCACCGCTTTTGGTGAATCAATGCTTGAAGCAATATCGAAATAAGAACATGTTTCCCCATATCCTAAGTTTGCTAAAGCCTGCCATACTTTTTGTTGAAAAGGAGTACCATAAAATTTATATGGTACCGAAAATATCTTTCGCTCTCTATTAAAATATTGATCTAATTGTATAATCGCCTCTTTTAATGGCTGCTTGGACTCTATTAGTAAAGTTGGTAGGGAATGTTTTTCAGCCCAAGCGGTAACCTCTTCTTCATTATCTCGAATGGTTCCAAATTTAGTTAAAACAAGATGGTGATCATAGCTTACAAGTAAAATCGTACCGATCGGGGAATCATATTGAAAATAAAAAAGTGCATCCATTTATTTTACCTCCAGCATTTATTTTGACAGCTTCTCAAATTGCAGTCCCTTTTTCATTTCTTCTACAACATCTGGATCCTTTTCCTTCTCTATTGCTTCTCTAATAGCTTGTAATCCTTGCTCCTGACCAATTTTGCCAATTGCCCATGCTGCTGTTCCACGAATAACAGGACGTGGATCATGCTTCATTAATTCAATTAACTTATCAGTGGCAGATGCTTCCTTATAATGGGCTAATGCAAGTATCGCATTTCGTTGGATCGGTTTTTTTCCACGCCATGAACCAGCCATTTTTCCAAATTTCTCTTTGAATTCACGATTAGAAATGTCCAATAACTCAACAAGCAGCGGTTTTACTAAATCGGGGTCTGGTTCAAATTCTTCATGGTGATGAAAATCTACACCTTTATTATAAGGGCATACTACCTGACAGGTCTCAAATCCATAAATAAAATTACCAAGCTTTTCCCGATGCTCGTCTGGCATAAAACCCTTTGTTTGAGTAAGAAAAGCAAGACATTGCTGTGCATTTAACCTTCCTGGTTCAACAAGTGCTCCTGTTGGACACGCATCTATGCATTTCGTACATGTTCCACAGCCATCATCAAGCGGCTCATCAGGTGAAAAAGGAATATTGGTAATCATCTCGCCTAAATAGATATAAGTACCATACTCTTGAGAAATGATAAACGAATTTTTTCCGCTAAAACCAATGCCTGCACGCTCGGCAACTGCTCGATCAGACAACTCTCCAGTGTCTACCATAGAACTAGCTTGAAAGCCTGGTACCCTTTCCTCTAAAAAGGACGCCAATTTGTCTAATTTGTCTTGTAAAACGATATGGTAATCTGTTCCCCATGAAGCACGGGCAAACATCCCACGGCGGGCGCCTTTGACACTTCTCGGTTCATGTTTAATTTTGGTAGGATACGCAAGTGCAATGGCAATGATCGACTCGGCACCTGGCATTAGTCGTTCAGGCTCTGTTCTTTCTTCTATTGTACCTTTTTCAAAACCTGATGCATAATCTAACGCTTGCTGTTCCTCTAACCTTGCTTTCAATTCAGAAAAAGGGGCCGCACTTGCAAAACCAATTTTATCAACTCCTATTTCTTGGCTGTAAGCTATTAACGCTTCTTTCAGCTGTTGATATGCCATTACACTCACCTCCTTTTTAGTTCACTTCAGCTGTCCTCATGCGGTTCAAGCAGGCTGCAATTTCATAACGTCTTGGACGAGCTAAGTCTCCTGGATGCTGATGTGGAAACGGTGCAAGCTTACTTAAACCATGCTGGTCGATGATGTTTTCGATCTCATCGAGCAATGACGCTAGTGTTTTTCCTTGCTTTAAAGTCCCTTCTGCCTCCATGTAGCGTAGCAGTTCTGCAATAGCGCGTGTTTGGGAAGCATCAACTAACTGTTCCACACCTTGGAGCTGAATTGTCGATGTCCCCATCAAGATTGTATAGAGACTTTTTGCCTGCACTTTTTTCTTTTTTCCTTTTTGCAATTTTAGACTTTGTGGTAGGAAGACACGCTGGTTCCTATTATTTGTCAGCTTCTCCATAACTGGTTGACGATAAACAGGATGATTTTTTACGATTTCGCGTGCCTTATCGGTAACATTAAATGGTTGATATTGATCCATCATGATTACTTCATCTGCAACATCAAAATAATCACCCGATCCTCCCATCACTAATATCGTTGATACATTCAAATCATCTCGTAGTTGTTTAATTTTATCAATAAAAGGAGTAATGGGTTCCTTTTCCTGATGAACAAGTGCCTGCATACGAGCATCACGTATCATAAAGTTCGTCGCACTTGTATCTTCATCAATTAACAAAGTTGTTGCACCAGCCTCAATTGCTTCCACTACGTTAGCTGCTTGTGAGGTACTGCCACTGGCATTCTCTGTTGTAAATTTTAGAGTTGTTTGCCCATGTGGTAAGTCATTAATAAAAGCTGATATATTAACAGATGTTACTTGTCTACCATCCTCTGCTCTTATCTTTACAGCATCAGGATCTGTTAACACATATTCTCGACCGTCACCACGAATATGATGATAAACACCTTTCTCCAAAGCCTGCAATACTGTACTTTTACCATGATACCCACCACCAACAATTAAACTGATGCCTTTCTTGATTGCCATTCCTGTTAATGGTTTGTCTAGATGTGGAAGCTGAATTTCCACTCGATTTTCTTCTGGGCTTTTAAATGGTACTGCTTTTTTTAATGGCCTATTGCTTACACCACTTTCTCTTGGAAGAATAGCACCATCTGCTATAAAGGCAACCCAATTATTTTCTTTCATCTTTTCTCGGATTGCCAAATGCTGGTCTGCGAGTTGGACACTTTTAAGCAATTCATCATCTGTAACGGCAAATATCGAATTTCGAAGAATCGAGGGGATAATCGTGAAAAACAGTTTCTCTGCTTCCTTCCCATTTATACGACGTCCATTTGCAGGCAAACCAACCGACAAACAGATAATGGTTTTATCTTTTTTGATTTGTACCGCAGTTCGTTCCAGAATTTCTTGACCAGGTTTGTCTATATGAACTAATCCACTTTTACCAGATCCACGGGAATGTTCTGACTCAACTTGAATCGCTTTCGCTACTGCTCTAGCAATATGATCTGCTACATATATGTTTCTTTCTTTTAACTGTTTCCATTCGTCTTTAATTGGACGATATGCATCAGGAATAACGATACGGATTTTCGACGGGGAAGCAAATGGATCTCCCTGTACGTAATCTATACATATTTCATAACGGTGAAAAGAATAGCGTCCCTGAATCGATTTATAGGCTTTATATCCTTTTCCATCTATATTTTGTAAGAGTTGTTGTAACTTCTTCATGTTATCAGAACTCCTCTTTTGGATAATTATTCATTCCTTTTCTACAATACTAGTTTTAAACAATTGTTCGCAAGTATTTTTTCATGCTTTTTGATTCAATGAAACAATAAAAAAACGTAATGCTTCATTTTAAAACGAAACACTACGTTCAACCCTATGTAATGGAGCGGGTGAAGGGAATCGAACCCTCGACATCAGCTTGGAAGGCTGAGGTTTTACCACTAAACTACACCCGCATAACTAACCAATAACAGTTTTAAGACTTCTCCACGCAATACATGTTCCTGCATCTTCTAGCTTTCTCAGTGATGTTCATGCTTCGGAACAACTCGATGTAGTTTCGAAAGATGATTCGCTCGTGGCTGAGGTTTTACCACTAAACTACACCCGCATAACTAACCAATAACAGTTTTAAGACTTCTCTACGCAATACATGTTCCTGCATCTTCTAGCTT